>NZ_CABTJS010000127.1:0-4747 GCF_902485085.1 uncultured Kluyvera sp. | reverse complement strand
TCACGAAATCTGACGCTCAAATCAGTGGTGGCGAAACCCGACAGGACTATAAAGATACCAGGCGTTTCCCCCTGGTGGCTCCCTCGTGCGCTCTCCTGTTCCTGCCTTTCGGTTTACCGATGTCAATCCGCTGTTATGGCCGCGTTTATCTCATTCCACGCCTGACACTCGGTTCCGGGAAGGCAGTTCGCTCCAAGCTGGACTGTATGCACGAACCCCCCGTTCAGCCCGACTACCACGTTGTCCCGGTAACTATCATCTTGAGTCCAACCCGGAACAGACACGAAAAATCGCCAGTGGCGGTAGCCATTAGTAAGAGGATTCACGGAGCGGAGTAGTAGAGTGTTCTACAGAGTTCTTGAAGTGGTGGCCTGACTGCGGCTACACTGGAAGGACAGTTTTGGTACCTGCGCTCCGTGAAAGCCAGTTACCTTCGGAAGAAAGAGTTGGTAGCTCTTGATTCCGGCAAACGAACCACCGTTGGTAGCGGTGGTTTTTTTGTTTGCAGGGCATGAGATTACGACGACATCGAAGGGATAACAAGAGGATCCGCTTCTTGAACCCCCCTCCCCACAAAAAAAAACGGCACACTAGCGCGTAAAGCGTCATCAAAAAAACTCAAATAGCGCTATATACAATCACTTTATTACGCCCCTCTCTCTTAGCTTGATAAAGAGCATCGTCAGCATTTTTCAGCAAAAAATCGATCCCACCAAGAGGATCATCTTGTGTTGCCACACCAGCAGATACGGTGACACGCAAGTTATTAGGGAAAACAGTACGTTCAATAACACTCCTAATACGCTCCGCAACACACTCCGCTGTTACCACAGATGTATTCGGCAGAAAAACAACAAACTCTTCTCCACCAAACCGACAAATAATATCTTCACTACGGCAACAAGACTTAATAATCTGAGCCAAAGAAACAAGCACCTCATCTCCGACCCCATGCCCGAAACTATCATTTATTTTTTTAAAAAAATCAACATCAATAGCAATAACTGAAGCTCCTGCCCCATACTTGTTATTCTGTATTTTAGTTGAAAACCCCAATCTATTGTTCACGCCGGTAAGGGGATCTTTAAGCGCCACCTCATTTAAAGAATCAACCCTTTCCATCATTACCTTAACATGCGTAAAAAGTGCCTTTTTAAGTCGATCAGCTTCGGCATACCAAGCATTGATAGCTTTAATATAAACTAACGAAGCCCCTATATCTTTAGCATTGGTAGATATAGCAAGCTTTTCTAAAGGAAGTGAAATACGGGAGGCAATGAAATATGAAAGAAGTGAAAATGCAATAATTATTACAATTAGCAGAACAAGTACACTTTTAGCATAAGTAATAAGAATAGTAGTCGCGCTTTCAGCATGGCTATAAACCAACACATTCCAAGCAGTATTTTTCATATGAGCATAACCCAGAAGATATCTATTCCCCGAAAAAAAAAATTCCCCCTCACCTCTATCAGACTCCGTTAACTTTGATTTCAAATCATCAGACATAACCATGGGCCGACCAACAGCACTGTTATCGTTATTAAAGATCACAGTTCCATCATCACTAACAATGCTAATTTCAGTGTCGCTCTTGAAAAAATGCCTGCTCAAAACATCGCTAAATAAACTATGTTTTTTTAGATATATAGACCCACCGACATGCCCTATGTAATTGCCATTCTTATCATAAATAGGATGTGACAACAAAATAATCAAATTCCCAGTAACTGATTTGAACGGTGAAGATATGAATGGTTTCTTTTCCTCAATCGCCAATTTGTTGGCACTTGAATTCAAGCGGGTACCAACTAAATCAAGAGATTCTGGCGAAGTCGCCAGAACAACAGCATCATTACTAACAACAAAAACTGAATTAAACATACCAGACTGCAATCTTAACCTATCCGCCTCATCTTTAAGTGAGTCAATATCATTAGTTGATTTTATTTTTTTTGCTCCATATGCTAATTCACCTTGAGCCATTTCAATATAACCACTCATTACATCTGACATTTTCATAGCGTACGATGAATTAGCATCAAGCAAATCTTTTTCTATATTTTCGCGCTGAAAAACCATAATAACGGCAATCAGAAAAATAGAAGTTAACAAAATCCCACCAACGGACAAGGTTATGACTATCGGACGAAGGTGAGGCTTTTTAATTCTCATAAAAATACACTCCATATAATAAAAAATGCCGCATTTACCATAACATCCCTTATCAGCACCGCCCCGGACGGGTTCGGAACAAATGCGGCGTCAGCCCGGTAAAACCGGCAGCAAACTCTCCGCTAAACCGCGCATTCTGCGCCAGATAAATTTCACCCGGCTGCATGGCTATGCAGTCGGGTGAATGGCTCCGGCTTTCAGCGCAGATGTCCACCGAAAGCCCCGTTTTATCAGGTTATCACAGTGAAGGGCTGTTATACGTCCGCTGTCGCTGAGATCGCTCCAGCTCCAGCGCTTTCTGATGCTGCACCACGCGCTCCTGCTCCCGGTGCAGCTCGACGGCATTCAGTCGCTCGACAACCGGCGCAGCTGCTCGCTCAAACTCTGCACCTGCCTGCTCAAGCCCGTGACGCGCTCGCTCAGCGCTGCGTTCTCCCGTTGCATAAGACCAGACATCGTCCGCCATTCCGCGAAGGCGCTCTCCCACTCGTCCAGCCTTTTCGAGTAGTCCTGCTGTAGCTGCTCTAATGCGCTCAGCAACTGTTTTTCCAGCTCCGTCATGTGCTATTTCCCCGCCAGTATCATCCAGCTCGAATCCTCTCCGAACCGTCCCGCTTCCGGGTTCACCTTCACGCAGCGGCGTCTCTGCTCGCCGCAGGTCGAGAGCTGCACGCCGCTGTTCCTCTCTGACAGCATGGCCTGCGTGCTCTTCTGCTCCCGGATGGTCGTGTAGTTGTCGAGTATCTGCTGCCCCTGCCACCACAGAATGCCCGCGCTCGAGGCGATCAGCAGCGCGGAGACCAGGACGATGGTCAGCCACGTCTGGCTGACCATGCGCACCATGCCTTTCGTGCGCTGGCTCATGGCTGAGGACAGTTTCCGGTCGTGGTCGAGGATGGCGGCGCTGATTCTCTTCGCGCTTTCGTTCAGTTCCGCTTTTACAGATTTCTCGTGCTCGCTGAATGCGGCTTTCAGCATCTCGCCGGTATTCTGCTGCTGCGCTTTCGATTTCTGCTCTAAGTCCTTCGCCAGCGTTAAAAGACTGTTCATAAATGGCTCCCTTCAGTCGGATGTTTCGCCCCCCGTCCGGGTCGGCAATGCTGATACTGCTTTTTGTGGTGCGGACCACCTCAAAACCTGCGCTTTCCAGCGCCTCAGTGACATCCTGACGGGTTTTCAGCTCCCCGGATGAGGCAAGAGCAAGCAGACCGCGTGTAATCGCTTCTGCAGCCTCCTGCTTCGCTTTAGGCAGTGCAGACGGTGTGACCAGTGCCCGCCGGTTCTCCGGTGCGTTCGGGTCGTGCAGCCCCAGTCTGCCGTTCACGATGGTCTGCCAGGCATCGATGCGTGGACGGTCGGCGCGATCGTAATACGGCTGGAGCCGTCTGCCGGTCAGCAGCTCCGTGTTCGGGATCAGAAAATTCAGCTCAAGCCGCCCCTTGTCACGATGCTCCACCCACAGGATGCTGTACTGGTCTTTATCAAGTCCGGGCATCAGAACCCGCTCAAAGCTTGCCATCAGCTTTTCCCGCTGGCCGGAAGGTAAATCCGCTTCCGCAAACGACAGTACCCCGGAGGTGTATTTCTTAACGTAAGGCGATGCGTCAATCAGCTCCCGGACTTCTTCCGGCTTCCCCTGCAGGACGGTGGCGCCTTCACGCTGCCGGTCTTTACCCAGCAGATAGTCCACCGGCCCGGCGCCACCGCCGCGGCCGCGCGGATGAAATTTAACGATCATCGTCCGTTCCTTTCTCAAGAACGGCGTGCCGCAGCCGCTCAAGCCCGGCATCGATGGCCATCAGCGCCGCCACAATCTGTACCCTGTCATGGCCGGTGCCGCCGCCGGCGTTAACACGGCGGGCTATCTGGTTCAGGTTATTGCCCATGCCGGCAAGCTGGCGCAGCAGCGCCGGCGAGAGTGAGGGGAGCTTTCCGGAACGTGCCGGCTTTTCGTCCAGGCAGATCTGCCGCATCCACGCCGCCAGCTGCCTGCCGTCACAGCGCTCGAGCAGCCGCCGGTGCTCGTCCTCCGTCACCCACATGGTGAGCATCTTGCTCCGTTTCTCTGACAAACCGGCCTCCTGATAACGCCGGGACGGGCGGGAAAGCCTTTCCCGGTCGGCGCGGGGTTGGACAAGCCGCAGGCGCGTCAGGCTGTTGGCGGGTTTCGGGGTGCAGCCCTGAACCAGTCACGAGCGCTAGCGGAGTGTATACTGGCTTACTATGTTGGCACGGATGCGAGTGTCAGTGAAGTGCTTCATGTGGCAGGAGAAAAATGCAGCAGCGGAGCGTCAGCAGAATATGTGATACAAGATATATTCCGCTTCCTCGCTCACTGACTCGCTGCGCTCGGTCGTTCGGCTGCGGCGAGCGGTACCGGCTTACAGGCGGGGCGGAAATTTCCTGGGAGATGCCAGGAAGAAGCTTAACAGGGAAGCGATAAGGCCACGGCGAAGCCGTTTTTCCATAGGCTCCGCCCCCCTGACAAGCATCACGAAATCTGACGCTCAAATCAGTGGTGGCGAAACCCGACAGGACTATAAAGATACCAGGCGTTTCCCCCTGGTGGCTC
>NZ_CABTJS010000126.1:0-60088 GCF_902485085.1 uncultured Kluyvera sp. | reverse complement strand
GCAATCGGGGATAAAAGCGGTACTATTTTTGTCATGCGTCGGCACGTAGCGCAGCCTGGTAGCGCACCGTCATGGGGTGTCGGGGGTCGGAGGTTCAAATCCTCTCGTGCCGACCAAAAAAATCATAATAACCAGCCTGTTATGCTGGTTTTTTTATGTCTATTTTCCATTTGGGGAATTACTGGGGAATAATCCCCCGATTTTTGACACCGTTATAGCAGCAAAAATACAGCTCTTCACATCACCGGATAGTTGCAAACTCCCCTGTTCTGGTAAGTAATCACCCAAAAACAGGATGCGACCCCGTTTACCCTCATTCATATTCAGGTAGATCTTCTCTTTGCCCATTTTCTAGGTTGATCAGATGTGGAGTCGGGTACAGGCGATAACGCTTTATCCTGAACTCCCCTTCGATATTTACAGATGGTGATTGTAGAATTTTTTGAACGTTCTGGGGTGCTTAATAAAAAATGGAGGCTTTCACCTCCAATCAAAGTTCAACATTTGTAAGTAGCTAACCATACAATCGCGACTGTGCCCAAAATGGGGATAATAATATTTTAGGTTATTAGGAATATTCTTATAAAAACCAAAACACGATGCATAACAACAGGACAATATAGAAATGCTTATTGAATAACATATGTCAGCTATTAGGCATGATTTGAGAATTAACTACTTTGTAGTCTTGTTTTTTATCGACAACCATTCTCAACTTCCATTTTCCCTTGCACATTTCATCAGCACCACATGTACGCCAACCTTTATCAAAAAGATAATCATTAGCTAAATTAGCACGCTTCCCTACAACAGAATCCGCTTCACTAGATATTTGGTCTAAAGATTGAGAATATTTAAGAGCTTTCTTTTCTGCTGCTTCATTCTGTGCTTTTGTTTTATGGATATCACAACCATTACCATCAGTCATTTGGGTACAGCCTGATTTAATCAGTTGGTTTCTATATCCTTCACTAATTGCATGAGCTTTAGGGGGAGCTATAGGAGATACAAACAGAGCTACAACTACTGCTACAGTTACTTTATTCATTACCAATGTCCTCTTGAGCCAGATTGAGCAGAACCACCACCAATATGATTACCACCACCTAAACCATGTGCAGAGTTACTATTCGCGGCGTTATTAGCGCCATTACCCGAACCATGTTCAGAATGTGAATTGCCACTGTGTTCATTGTGACCTCCCATACGTACAGTGAATGGGCCAGGAATTACAATTGGTTTACTAAGCACTAGTGGTGTTACAGTTTTAACCGCTGGGATCGAAGGGGTTAATGTTGTTTGCGTAACAGCAGGGATTGATGGAGTCAGAGTTGACCATGCTTGAGCTTCTGGAGTACTTCGAATTGCATCAATACGATCTTGAGCAGTACGAATACTATTTTCATATGCTGATACTCTAGCCCCATTAGCCGGATTGCTACGATCATTGTTATAAGCATCAAGAGCATTTTGCATATCATCATGAGCATGTTGCGCTTCTTGACGAATAGCATCGATAGCAGCAGCTTTTTGATCAATAGTCATGGCCCCAGTAGTAGCAAAAGACGAAGCCGACACCAGACAAAGAACAACCAATAAATTTTTCACATCCGGTACGGATGAACAGAAATTACATTTCATTTATTTAACATTCCAAACCAAAGAGTAAAAATGAACACAATGACTTATTATAAAAATAGGAACCATAAAACGAACTAAAATAGATAGTTAAAGCCCCTACCTCAACTTTAATAACAGCTGCAAAGATAGCAGTATAATTATTAGGGTACTGATGGAAAGCCCCCCAAGCACAAGCAATAGCACCACCTAATAAAGTCTGAGTTAACAGGTAATGAAAAAATAAAACAGGTTAAAAGAACACTATGAACTTACATCATTAATAAAAATAAAATAAATAAAGCTAACCAAAGAGTAACAAACATTATTAGTAATAATATTTATGTAGGAAACGTAATGTAGCAATTTGTGCTGTAGTTCACTAATGAAAATATTTCACAGAGGTACTACTCATTGATTGATCCCGAACAAAATTAAAAATAGAAATTTCTGTATGGGTATAGCCGCATTTACGACGATAGGAGGAAATGAAAGACCTTAGGTCTGCTAATAGTTTGTTAATAAAATTAAAATGAAAAATAACTCTAGTACGGTAGCCAGCTAAGAGTAAGAAGAGAGAAAAGGGGGGGCACGGTAAGTTTAAAACTTCACGACTATCACGAGTGATATTAATCGCTGCTGGTCCATTCACATGAATCTATACAAACCATTTACCAGAAGGAAATGGTTTGAAAGAGGCCATTCTTGCTTATCTTATGTTGCACATGCTTAAGATTATGCCTTTACTACGGCTTACCCAGCGCCCAGCGACTGTCAAAATGCGTCTGATACTGACGAATGACCTCCGGCTCATCACGGATCACCAGTACGTTTTCTGAATTTTCCGTTTCTGCGGATTTAGCGAAGTTAAAAGACCCGGTCTCCAGCGTATTGCCATCAACAATCATCACCTTATCGTGCTGAATGTGATAATGGCCGTCGATGCGAACGTCAATACCGTTTTCTTGCGCCCGGGCAATAGCCTTCAGGCTAACCTCGCCCTGATTTCGTCGCTTATCAATTACCGCCCTCACCTTCACGCCGCGTTTTTGAGCGCGAATCAGCGCGTCGACAATGTCTTTGGACTGAAACGAGTAGGCCATCATGTCAATGGACCGCTGTGCGCCATCGATAGTGCTCAGCACCAGCTCACGGGCGGAACCTTCAGGTGAGAACCCAACCTGAATTGAGGCCTGCGCGGCAGGGAGAACGCCCAGAAGTGCAGCTATAATAAGAAATCGTGTCATTATCATCACTACCCAGAATATCCGCATGCCATCAAATGATATAAGCAGTCTTAATCGCTAGATTCACACAACAAGGCAATATTTAGAACTAGTCCTAATGCAAAATTCAGTAAAATACCATTACCATTGATGTCAGGAATGATATTCTCCTCTCGTTGCAAACTGATAAAAAGGATGAACAGTGAAAAACACACATAAACTTGCCGCATCGTTACTTGCCATCGCCTGCACTTCCAGCTTCGCCTGGGCCGCAGAACAGCCGCTGGAAAAGGTTGCGCCTTTCCCAAAAGCGGAGAAAGGTATGACGCGTCAGGTCATTCAGTTGCCGGAACAGAAGGATGAGTCTGCTTATAAGGTAGAGTTATTGATTGGCAAAACGCTGGAGGTTGATTGCAACCATCATCGCCTGGGCGGTGAACTGGAGAGCAAAACGCTGGAAGGCTGGGGCTACGATTACTACGTGGTAGAGAAAATCTCCGGCCCGATGTCAACCATGATGGCCTGCCCTGACCAGAAGAAAACCAAAAAATTTGTCACCGCGTCACTGGGTGATGACGCCATGCTGCGCTACAACAGCAAGCTGCCGATCGTTATCTACGCGCCAGAGAACGTAGAAGTGAAATACCGCATCTGGGAAGCGCAGGAAGCGGTACAAAGCGCCGTCGCGCGTTAATAAAAAACCCGGGCTCGCATGCGCTTGCCCGGGCTACCAATAGTAAAGTCCCGGTCATGCCGGGACTTTTTCTTTTTTAGAGCGCAATATCCGCCATTTCTTTGGCTTCTACCGGTTTTGACGTCACCTGAACTGCTGGCGTAGGATCCGCCTCGCGGGTCGCTTCATGGCGCAGCCCCAGCACTTCGCTGGTATACGCCAGCGTTTTCTCAATCAGATGTGGGTTTTCCGTCAGCGTTGAGCCATAGGTCGGTACCACAGCGCGAATTTTTTGCTGCCATTCAGCCGTCTGCATTTTGTCCTTAAATACCTTCTCCATCAGCTCCAGCATGATAGGCGCAGCGGTTGATGCGCCAGGGGAAGCCCCTAACAGCGCGGCAACGGTACCTTCGTCATCGCTGACCACTTCAGTGCCCAGACGCAGCACCCCACCAATACGCGCATCACGTTTGATAATCTGCACGCGCTGACCGGCTTGCCACAAACGCCAGTCCTGCTTTTTCGCCATCGGATAGTAGGTGCGCAGCGCCGCATGACGGTCTTTATCTTTCTGCAATACCTGGCTTACCAGGTATTTCACCAGATCAAAGTTATCCAACCCGACGTTCAGCATCGGCAGAATGTTGGATTTGTTGGTGGACGCCAACAGATCCCACAGCGAGCCGTTTTTCAGGAAGCGCGTAGAGAAGGTGGCGAACGGCCCAAACAGCACCACGCGTTTACCATCGATAATACGGGTATCGATGTGCGGAACGGACATCGGCGGTGCGCCCACGGAAGCCTGACCGTAAACTTTCGCCAGGTGATGGTTAACCACTTCCGGGTTTTCACACACCAGGAACTGGCCGCCAACCGGGAAGCCCGCGTACTCTTTAGCCTGAGGAATTTTGGTTTGCTGAAGCAGCTTCAGCGCCGCACCGCCTGCACCGATGAAAATGAACTTCGCTTTGATGGTGCGTTTTTCATGGCTGCCGTTGGCATCTGAAACGGTGACGTTCCAGCTGTTATCTGCGTTGCGGCGAAAACGGCGCACCACGGTGTTGAGCTGCAGCGAGAAACGTTCGCGCTTTTTGAGGCCCTGAATGAGCTGACGAGTAATCTCGCCATAGTTCACATCCGTACCCGCTTCGGTGCGCGTGGCAGCAATCTTCTGCTGTGGATCGCGTCCTTCCATCACCAGCGGCGCCCACGCCTTAACCTGTTCGTGGTCTTCAGAGTAGCGCATGCCGTTAAACAGCGGGCTCTGTTGCAGCGCACGGTAACGAGCGCGCAGGAAATTGACGTTGTCATCGCCCCACACAAAGCTCATGTGCGGCACGGTGTTAATAAAGCTTTTCGGCTGCGTCAGTACGCCGCGCGTAACCTGATGCGCCCAGAACTGACGGGAAATCTGAAAGGCTTCGTTAATATCAATGGCTTTATCGATGCTGACGGAGCCATCAGCTTTCTGCGGGGTATAGTTGAGTTCCATCAGCGCCGAGTGCCCGGTACCGGCGTTGTTCCAGCCGTTTGAGCTCTCTTCGGCGACGCTCTCCATTTGCTCAACCATGGTAATCGACCAGTCTGGTTCCAGCTCCTGCAGCCACGTACCCAGCGTAGCGCTCATAATGCCGCCACCGATCAGCAATACATCTGTCTCATGAACCACACGAGTCTTCGCCTTAGTCGCCACAGAAACCGTCTCGGTACCCGATTTCTGTGAGTTGGGTACAGCTATCTTTTTTTTCATCGTAGGGGGCCTTACTTGACTTGCGATTTGTTACATGCAGGTAAAAACATCCGTGCGGTTACGTTACCACCCAGGAAGATAAAATTAAATATTGTTTAAAATTTAAGTTGAGTTTTGAGATCTGTTATTAAAATGTTTAATAAATGTGTACAGAAAATGAGATTTGGTACTAGTAGAATGTGACGTAAAGCGGTATTATTCTCCCCTTTGTGATGGTACGCACGGAAGCTGGGATTATAGAAAACCCGCCATCGATAACCTGTGAATACCCTATGTCCAACGCTTCTTCCTCCCCTCTTTCTGGCTCCCTACTCTCCGTCCTGACATCACCTTCGATGTTAACGCGTGAGGTACTGGCTGGCGTGATTACCGCGCTGGCGCTGATCCCTGAGGTTATCTCGTTTTCCGTTATTGCAGGCGTTGACCCAAAAGTCAGTTTGATCGCCTCCGTGGTGCTGTGCCTGTCGATGTCGTTTCTCGGCGGCCGCCCGGCCATGGTCACCGCCGCAGCGGGCTCAGTCGCGCTGGTTATCGGGCCGATGGTACATCAGCACGGCGTTGCCTACATTTTGCCCGCCGTCGTGATGGCAGGTATCATTCAGATTTTGTTTGCTGCCTGCGGCATGGCAAAACTCATGCGCTTTATTCCGCAGTCCGTGATGACCGGGTTTGTGAACGCGCTGGGGGTGTTGATTTTCTTCGCTCAGGTTCCCCATTTCTGGAGTCGTAGCCCGCTGATTGTCGCGCTGTTTGCCGCCACCATTCTCATCGTGCTGTGGCTTCCTCGCGTCATGAAAAGTATTCCGTCGCCGCTTATCGCTGTGGTGCTGTTAACGCTCTACACCGCCACCAGCGGGCAGATTTTACCCACCGTTGGTGATGAAGGTTCGATGAGCGGCGGGCTGCCGGGCTTCACCCAGTGGCTGGTACCCATGAATCTTGAGACGTTGCAGATTATCTGGCCGTGCGCGCTGAGTATTGCCTTTGTCGGCCTGATGGAATCGCTGCTGACCGCTAAACTGGTCGACGATCTGACCGTCACGCCGTCCAATAAAACGCGCGAAAGCGCCGGGCTTGGCATCGCGAATATTCTGGCGGGCTGTTACGGCGGCATTGCCGGATGCGCGATGATTGGTCAAACCATCGTGAACGTGGAAATGGGAAAAGGACGCAGCCGGATATCAACGGTCGCGGCGGCGCTGGTATTGCTACTCCTGGTCACCGCATTAAGCGAAGTGATGGCGAAAATCCCAATGTCGGTGTTGGCGGGCATAATGGTAATTGTCGCCTTCAAAACCTTTAACTGGAAAAGCCTGCAGCCAGGCACGCTTAAACGCACGCCCTGGCCGGAAACGCTGGTGATGCTGGTGACCGTCGGCGCGACGGTCAGTACCGGTAATCTGGCGATTGGAGTACTGGCAGGCATTATCATGATGGTCATTGTGCCTGCCCGCCTGAAGCACCGCGCAAAGCTTAAAGCAGAAACACGGTCGCCAGCCCCAGAAAAATAAAGAAGCCGCCGGTATCGGTGATGGCGGTGATCATTACGCTGGATCCGACCGCCGGGTCATGTCCCAGTTTGACCATCGTCATCGGGATCAGCACCCCCATCACCGAAGCGACCAGCAGGTTCAGGATCATCGCCAGCGTCATGACGGCTCCCAGATGCGGGTCGTCATATAGCAGCCAGGTCACCGTGCCCATAATCCCGCCCCAGACGATACCGTTAATCAGCGCCACGCCCATTTCACGCAAAATTAAAAACGAGAAGTTACCCGGCTGAATTTTCTGCAGCGCCAACGCGCGCACAATCATGGTAATCGTCTGGTTGCCGGTATTGCCGCCAATACCCGCCACAATCGGCATCAGCGAGGCCAGCGCCACCAGTTGAGAGATGGTGTGTTCAAAACCATCAATGACGCGTGAGGCAATAAACGCGGTACAGAGGTTGATAGCCAGCCACGCCCAGCGCGTTTTAACCGCTTTGGTCACTGGCGCAAACACGTCTTCTTCGCTGCTCAGGCCGCCCATGCGGCGTAAATCACTGTCGGTCTCTTCGTAGACCACATCCACGATTTCATCGATGGTCAAACGCCCCATCAGCTTGCCGTCGGCGTCAATAACCGCGGCGCTGATAAGGTCGTCACGTTCAAAGGTACGCGCTACGCTTTCCGACTTTTCCTCCGGATGGAAGGCGACCGGATCGGACTCCATCACTTCATGCACGTAGCGCTCTGCCGGGTTGAGCAAAATGGTTTTAAGCTCCAGTTCACCAATCAGGGTCTGGTCGCGCTGCACCACAAAGAGTTTATCGGTGTTCTCAGGCATCTTGCCCAATCGGCGTAAGAAGCGTTGTACCGATGCCAGCGTGACGTCCGGGCGAATGGTAATCACCTCGAACTCCATGATGGACCCCACCTGTTCGTGGGAATAGTTCATCACCTGGCGTACGCGCGCGCGCTCAGCAGGGTCCATGGAGGCCAGCAGGCGACCGGTCAGGTCACGCGGCAGATGCTGCACCATGTAAATCTGTTCGTCGATGTCCAGCGTTTGCAGTGCATCGAGCAACGCCCGGTCGCTCATATCTTCAATGAGGTCATCCCAGACGTTCTCCGATGCTTCGAGCAACACTTTCCCACGGCGGGTGTCTTCGACCAGATTCCACAGTGCGTGACGTTCTTCTGACGGCAGCGCCTCAAGGGTATCGGCAAGATCCGGCGGCGGCAGGTGTGCGACTAACGCGCCCACTTCCGCGAGGTCGTCCACCAGCGTGCCTTCATCGTACTGCTCGGCCAGCGTCAGCTTGCCCAGCAGCGCAGAGGTGACCGCTTTATCGGTTGTCAGCAGCCAGATGAGTCGCTGACGTTCTTCGTCACGCAGACGGGCGCTGTTCTTCTTCAACAGAGACATGAATAATCCTTATTCGGGAAAGTTCGCCCAACCGGATAGTCAGACGAATTAAGCATAGCGCGGAGAAATATAAAAATAGTTAAACGAGCCGCTCGTACGCTGAAAAAATCAACAGAGCGGCTAAAAAATCAGGCTGTACGCGCCACCGCGTCGCGGGAAGCCCGTTCGCGTTCTTCCCCAACTAATTCACTTAATTGGCCGTTACGCATCTCCAGCAGGCGATCCGCATGGGTGAAGTAATGATCATCGTGGCTAATGGCAAAAATCGTTTTACCCATTTGCTGCATCAGCGGCAGCAGCACCTGGTAAAACTCGCGGCGGAAATGAGGGTCCTGATCGGCCGCCCACTCATCGAGCATGATGATGTCGCGCTCTTCCGCTAACGCCAGCAACAGCGCCACGCGTTTTTTCTGCCCTTTTGACAGCTTCAGGTCGAGGATGCGGCCATCTTCAAGTTTCACCTTGTGGCTCATTTGCAGCTGCGCAAGCCACTTCTCTACCAGTTCCGGCTTCGCCTGTTTGCCTTCCGGTCCCAGCAGGTGTTCGAACAGCCAGACATCGGTAAACACCGCAGAGAACAGCTTGCGATAGTCTTCCGGTTTATCCGCTGCCAGCGGCTGGCCATCCAGCAAAATCTGCCCGGAAATCGGCTGATACAGGCCGGTCAACAGCATCGCCAGCGTCGATTTACCGCTGCCGTTACCGCCAATCAGGAAGACCATTTCACCTCGTTTCAACGTCAGGTTTAATGGGCCGACCGCGAAGGTGTTGTCTTCATAGTGGAAGGTCACGTCACGCAATTCCAGCGTCTGCCAGTTGGGGTGCGCCGTTGGCTGCGGGAACGGCTCGCGGAACGGCGCCAGCGAGAATTTATTCAGCTTGTTGAAGGCGACCTGCGCGCTCAGAAGCGTAGGCAGCGCCCCTACCGCCGACAGCAGCGGCGTACGCAGGAACAGCAGCGTCAGTGAATAGGTTGCCGCCACGTTGGTGTCGGCCCAGCCCAGGCCGTTTGCCATCCAGAACACCAGGCCGATAGCGCCCAGCATCATGATATTTGACCAGTTCACGGCGCTCAGGTGGAAAGTATCGGCACGAATAATATGGTGACGATAGGCTTTGGCGTCCGGCGTGAACTGCTGTTCAAAGACGTACTGCGCGCGCTCGCGGTTAAGCGTCAACTCTTTACGGCCTTCCAGCACCGTCTGGTAGTCGTTATAGAGGCTATCTTCGGTTTCACGCAGCGTCGCCATATGTTTGTACACGCGCGCCACCAGCATAAAGCCACCCCAGATGGTCAACGCCATCCACAGCGCGGTAATGAGCAGCATTTTGGTCGACAGCATCGCCAGATAGGCGGCGGAGCCCACGGTCAGAATAATGCCCTGAACCAACTCAGGCAGGCGCACAAAGGCAATGGTGATGGCGCGAATGTCACTGGTCAGGCCCGCCAGCAGCGATGCGCTGCCAAGTTTCTCCACGCGTTCTACCTGGGTGTCGAGAATACGTTTGATGAATTCACGGCGCAGGCGATAGACAAAGTGGTGCCCCAGCGTGGTCAGCGCCAGCTGAGAGCCCAGCGTAACGGCCATCAGCAGCAGCAACAGTCCGAGAAATTCCGGCAGCACCGCCACGGTGGTGTCGACCATTTCAATCAGACGCACGTTAATAAAGGCGATAAGTCCAATACCGAGCGCCGCGCTCAGCAGGCTCAGGGCGATAACGCCAATGAAGGGCCAGCGGTACTGACGCCAGACGAGTAACAGAAGTTCCATAACAGCAACCAGGGCAAGAAAAACAGCCAGCAGTGTAAACTGCTGAGCAACGACATCAAGAATAATTCTTATTTTTATTCGTCATTGTGCGGCACGACGGAAAGTGAGGTTATAGCGCCAGGCGCCTACCTGCGGATGGCTGCCCGCTTTGAGCGGTAAAATGGCGTGATAAAACAGCCGGGACTCTCCTCCCCACACCACCACGTCACCATGTTCCAGCCAGACGCGCTGTAGGGGATCGCTGCGGTTTAGCCCGCCGAACTGGAAAGTAGCCGGTAACCCCAGCGAGACGGAAACAATCGGGGCATCCAGCCGCGCTTCGTCTTTGTCCTGATGCAGCGACAGCTTTGCGCCCGGCTGATAGCGATTGATAAGACAGGCATCGGGGCTAAATTCCGGGTATCCGGCCTGGCTTGCCGCCGTCTTCGCTAGCGTCAGGAATACCGCCGGAATGGCCGGCCAGGGGTGCCCGGTCAGCGGATCGATCGCCGAATAGCAGTAGCCTCGGCTGTCCGTACTCCAGCCAAGCGGCCCACAGTTGGTCATCGCCACGGACATGGTATAACCTCCCGGCGTCACCATATGGCGAAACGGCGAGACGGTGGCGACCTGCGCAACCGCGGCCAGCAACACATCGCTGCTATCACGCGCCAGACGGCGCAGGACAACGGCGCCTGGCGCGAGCGGCTCTGACCACGGCGCTTCATCAGCAAACAGATCCAGCATCAGCGCTCCTGCTCTTTTTCACGCGCTAACAGCGCAGCCTTACGCGCCACGCCCCAGCGATAACCGGACAAGCTACCGTCACCCCGCACCACGCGGTGACACGGTATCAAAATCGCCAGCCGATTTGCCGCACACGCGCCGGCAACTGCCCGCACCGCTTTCGGGTTGCCGATGCCGTCGGCTATTTGCTGATAGCTGCGGGTTTCACCGGTTGGTATTTCACGCAGCGCCTGCCAGACCTGCTGCTGGAAGGCCGTGCCGCGAATATCCAGCGGCAGCGTGAGCGGCGTGGCGCGATGATTCAGACTCGCAATAACGGACTGGATTTGCTCAGTGAACTCAGGGGCCGCAGGCATACAATCAGCGGACGGGAAGCTTTGCTGCAGCTCGGCCATGAGCGCCTCATGACTATCCCCCAGCAACACCGCGCAGATCCCCCTCTCGCTCAGCGCGACCAAACAGTGGCCGAGCTCACAGTGACCAACCGCGTAGTCAATACGGGTAGATTTTCCGCCCTGACGGTAGGCGCGTGCCGTCATTCCCAGAACCTCGTCGGCCTGTCGATAGTAGCTGCTGCTGGTGGGAAATCCGGCCCCTAGAACGGCCTGAGTGACGGATTCGCCCTCGCTTAATGCACCACGAAGGCGACGCGCGCGCCACGCCTGTTGCCAGACTTTTGGCGTAACGCCGGTGACGGATTTAAACAGACGATGAAAATGATAAGGACTGACTGCCACCGCTTCAGCCAGTGCCTCCAGCGTAACGGGAGTATCTTGTTCAAGCAGGCGGCAGGCCTTTGTGACTTTATCGATTTTCTGCTGTTCAGGCGAAAGGTTGCCTGGCTGACAGCGCTTACAGGGGCGATATCCGGCTGCCTGCGCGGCTTCAGCATCAGGATAGAAGCGCACATTCTGGCGTAGCGCATGGCGGGCACGACAGGATGGGCGGCAGAAAATACCGGTGGTCTGCACGGCAAAAACAAACTGACCATCGGCCTTTGCATCGCGATTTGTCACCGCCAGCCAGCGGTCATCATCGGTATGTAGAGTATAAGATGTCATAACGGGCTCCTCCTTTTAGTGTAACCGCCACTGTGACCAAAAGGAGGAATTAAAAAACCCGCAATCTTGCTTTTTAATTTTTCCCGCTCACCAGAAAGGCGCTGAACTGCGGCGACATCCAGGTGGTGAAGCCATCGCCCTCTTTCATTATCATGTATACCGCCAGCCCCTGCTCGCGGACGACCTGCTGTGCTTTTTCCGTGCCCAGCACCATCAAACCGGTATCCCAGCCGTCGGCTTCCAGCGCGGTTGGCGCAATCACGGTGACCGAGACCAGATTATGGGTAATCGGTCGCCCGGTTTGGGGATCAATAACGTGCGAGATCCGTTTTCCGTCGAGCTCGTAGTAATTACGGTAGCTGCCAGAAGTACTGATACCGTGACCGTTGATGTCCACGATGGCCTGCACCGCATTTTCCCGGTCAGTCGGTTTTTGAATCGCCACGCGCCACGGTTGGCCTTCACCATTCATTCCGCGGCTAACCAGGGCTCCGCCAACCGAAACCAGGTAGCGGGAGATCCCTTCTTCAGCCATCAATCGTGCCAGATGATCGGCCGCGTATCCTTCGCCGACGGTTGATAGATCAACGTAAAGATCGGGAATCGATTTTTGCAGATACTGTTGGCCCGTGCGGTTGATAACCGTCAGCTTTTCCAGGCCGGTACGAGCCTTCGCGGCATTAATCTGCGCTTGGGTCGGGGTTTTCACCGGCTGTTTATCCGGGCCAAAGCCCCACAAATTCACCAGCGGCCCCACGGTAATATCCATCGCGCCCTGGGTTTTCTGCCCAATACGCAAAGATTCGGTGACGATATCGGCCATGCCTTCGCTCACCGGCCACGGCGTCATGCTTTGCGACTGATTAAAGCGCATCAACGCCGAGTCGCTCTTCCAGGTCGACAGTAGCTGATCGTCACCATCGAGCAGCGTTTGCACCTTCTGACGCAGCGCTTCCACTCTGTTTTGATCGACGCCTACCACGCTCACACGCCAGAACGTGCCCATGGTTTTACCATCAAGCACGGTCACCTGTGCCTTCGGGGTTGCTGGTGTGCTGATATTGTCACAGCCTGCCAGCAAAATAACGATGCCAAGCAGCATCGTGCGTAAAATTGTCATATCCATCCGTATTACCCTCCTGCAATCGGCGCAAGAGTACACTAATTCACGAAAATCAGGCATTAAAAAAGGGGCCAAAGGCCCCTTTTGTTTCGGTGTTAACCGAATTAGAACTGGTAAACCATACCCAGAGCAACGATGTTGTCGGTAGAGATACCGGCTGCCTGAGTGAAGTCGTTTTTGTCCAGCAGGTTGATTTTGTAATCAACGTAGGTAGACATGTTTTTGTTGAAGTAGTAAGTCGCACCCAGGTCGATGTATTTCAGCAGATCCTGGTCGCCGAAGTTACCTTTATCGCCGTTGATGTCCTTACCTTTAGACTGCAGGTAAGCGATGGATGGACGCAGACCGAAGTCGAACTGGTACTGTGCAACCACTTCGAAGTTCTGCGCTTTGTCAGCAAAACCGTAAACGCCAGCGTTCGGGGAACCGCCGAAACGAGTTGCGTTGTAGGTCTGGGTGTACTGAGTTGCCAGGTAAATGTTGTTAGCGTCGTATTTCAGGCCAGCAGAGTAGGTCTCAGCGCGGTCACCGCTGCCGTAGATTTTGCTGGTTACGCCAGTTGCAACGCCGTCATCATTACGTACGGTATAAACGCTGTTGTTCTGATCGGAGGTACGTTTGGAAGAGGCGATTGCACCACCAACGCTGAAGCCTGCGCCCAGATCATAGGTCAGGGATCCGCCGAAGCCTTCACCGTTCTGTTTCAGAGCCTGACGACCGTTAGCGGTCGCGCCTTCACCGGATACGCTGCCATTTTTACCCTGATACTGCAGAGCAAAGTTCAGACCATCAACCAGACCGAAGAAGTCGGTGTTACGGTAGGTTGCAACGCCGTTAGCACGGGATTGCAGGAAGTTGTCAGAACCGTAGGTGTCGCCGCCGAATTCCGGCAGAACGTCAGTCCAGGAAGTTACGTCGTAAACAACGCCGTAGTTACGACCGTAGTCGAAAGAACCTGCATCTGCAAAACGCAGACCCGCGAAGCCAACACGAGTCCAGGCCTGATCGGAAGAACCTTCAGTGTTGTTCGCCTGAACGTTGTATTCCCACTGGCCGTAACCGGTCAGCTGGTCATTAACCTGAGTTTCACCTTTGAAGCCCAGACGAACGTAGGATTGGTCGCCATCGTTGCCGTTGTCACTAGAGAAATAGTGCAGACCATCAACTTTACCGTACAGATCTAATTTGTTGCCGTCTTTGTTATAAATTTCAGCCGCATTTGCTGCGCCCGCTACCAGCAGTGCTGGTACCAGGAGGGACAGTACTTTAACTTTCATGTTAATAACCCTCTGTTGTTATATATATGCCTTTATATATGCCACTGCTTACTGATTAACCCTCATTAATCAGTCGGCAGACCCATTGTGCTGTAAAAATTAGAATAATCCAATAAGAATATGATACGAAAACCCATGAAATGTTTCATTTATCCACATAGATGTTTCAAAATGTAAATTTAAGGGAACTTTTATAAGCACAAAAAGCCTGGAAAAATAGCACTAATAATCAAAGAACAAAAAAATAAATTCACTAAATCAATGATTTAAAAAACAAGAAGGGTATAGCACTGAATGGTAAAACAAAACTTTCACCTACAACTAAAATAGTCATCGCTATCATCATTAACTTTATTTATTACCGTCATTCAGTTCTGAATGTCTGTTTACCCCAATTTCAACCGGATGCTTCGCATCCGGTTTTTTTTACCTTTCCTTACGCAAACTGAACAAAAATGTGCTACCTCACACAAATTATAACGACTATTAATTAATCACATTGCATACAACTCCTTTCGCCTGAATACTCTTTATTAATAATGTCTTGTTATTTAGTGCTATTTTTTAGTCATTATTCGTAAATAACTGTACAATAAGTGTTACATTGTACAGTTATTCCGCAACATAATATTTCTCCATCGTTCCGTTGTAGAGCGCCCCCTCCTTGTTACTGTTACCACCGCAATGCTTACGCAGAATTCGCCACATTGATGCAACCCGAAGGTTTTTTTGTATATACTGCCAGCAGTGCAAAAACAGGGTTTTCACATCTCAATGCCGCTAGTGGCTTGAGCATATCCTCATTCAGATGCCGTTATGATGGGTTACACACGCCAATGAGTCAGTCCGACAAGACGAGCCCGACGAAATTCTCCCTGCTTCCCGGGAGCATTACGCGTTTCTTCCTTCTTATGATCATCGTTCTGTTGGTTACGATGGGCGTGATGATTCAAAGCGCGGTTAACGCGTGGCTTAAAGATAAAAGCTACCAGATTGTCGACATGACGCATGCCGTACATAAGCGTATTGATACCTGGCGCTACACCACCTGGCAGATCTACGACAATATTGCGGCGGCGGGCACCAATGCCACCCCCGTAGACGGCCTGCAGGAAACTCGCTTAAAGCAAGATGTCTACTATCTCGAAAAGCCGCGTCGTAAAACGGAAGCGCTGATCTTCGGCTCACACGACAGCGCGACGCTCGACATTACCCAGCGTATGTCGACCTATCTCGATACGCTGTGGGGCGCGGAGAACGTGCCCTGGTCGATGTACTATCTCAATGGCCAGGACAATAGTCTGATCCTTATCTCAACCCTGCCGCTCAAAGATCTCTCTTCCGGTTTTAAAGAATCGACGGTAGGAAACATTGTTGATTCACGCCGCGCCGAAATGCTGCAACAGGCCAATACGCTGGATGAGCGTGAAACCTTCTCATCCTTGCGCCGCCTGGCCTGGCAGAATGGCCGCTACTTTACCCTGCGCACCACGTTCAACCAGCCAGGTCATCTGGCGACCGTCGTTGCATTTGATTTACCGATAAACGATCTGGTGCCGCCAACCATGTCACTGGACAGTTTCCGCATGGAGCCCGATCCGGTCCAGAACGCACAGCGCGCCCAGGATAAAGATCCAAGCGATAGCGTCTCCATCAATTTTAATAGCTCACGTATTGAAATAACGTCGGCGTTGAATGGCACCGGCATGCGTCTGGTGTGGCAAGTCCCGTTTGGTACACTGCTGCTCGATACCTTCCAAAACATCATGCTGCCGCTGCTGCTGAACATTGGCCTGCTGGCGCTGGCGCTGTTTGGCTACTCCACGTTCCGTAATTTGCCGACGCGCGGCGGCAGCACCAGTACGCCGTCTACCGGAACCAATAATGAGCTGCGCGTGCTACGTGCAATAAATGAAGAAATTGTCTCTTTGCTGCCACTGGGGCTGCTGGTGCATGACCAGGAATCGAACCGGACGGTGATTAGCAACAAAATTGCCGATCATCTGCTGCCACATCTCAATTTGCAGAACATTACCAGCATGGCGGATCAGCATCAGGGCGTGATTCAGGCCACCATTAATAATGAACTGTATGAGATTCGCCAGTTCCGCAGCCAGGTCTCCCCGCGCACGCAGATCTTTATTATTCGCGATCAGGACCGGGAAATTCTGGTGAATAAGAAGCTCAAACAGGCCCAGCGTCTGTATGAGAAGAACCAGCAAGGCCGTACGGCATTTATGCAGAATATCAGCGATACGCTGAAACAGCCGATTAAGGCGCTGGCGGCCGAAGCCAGCGCTATCGATACCCCAGACAGCCAGAAAATGGCGAACCATGCCGATCTGCTGGTGCGCCTGGTGGATGAAATTCAGCTCGCTAACATATTGGAAAATGACAGCTGGAAAGGATCGTCTACACAGTTCTCTCTCCAGGAACTGATTGATGAAGTCGTGCCAGAGGTTCTGCCTTCCATTAAACGCAAAGGGCTACAGCTACTGATTAACAACCAGCTTCCAGCCAAAGAGCAGCGACACGGCGACCGCGACGCGCTGCGCCGTATTCTGCTACTGCTGATTCAGTATGCCGTAACCACCACCCAGATAGGTAAAATCACGCTTGAGGTGAATGCCGATGAATCAGCCGAAGAGCGTTTAACCTTCCGTATTCTCGATACGGGCAACGGTGTGTCGCACGGTGAAGTCGACAACCTGCACTTCCCCTACCTAAACGACACCCAGTCCGATCGTTATGGCAAAGCTAACGCCCTCACCTTCTGGCTTTGCGATCAGCTGGCCCGTAAGCTCGGCGGTCATCTCAATATTAAGGCGCGAGAGTCGCTGGGAACCCGCTACACCCTGCACGTCAAAATGCCGGTACGTGAAGAGGATATGGAGTCAGAGGAACAGCTGCTGGATGATGTTGTGGTGATGGTCGACATCACTTCAAACGAAATTCGCAACATTGTCACCCGACAGCTCGAAAGCTGGGGCGCGACCTGCATCAGCCCGGATGAGCGAGCGACAAGTCAAGAATATGATCTATTTTTAACAGATAATCCGTCTAATCTTACTGCTTCGGGCTTGCTTTTAAGCGATGATGAGGCTGGGATACGCAAAATTGGCCCGAGTCAGCTGCGTGTGAACTTTAACATGAGCAACGCCATGCAGGATGCCGTACTCCAGCTTATTGAAGAGCAACTGGCGCAGGAAGAAGTGACGGAATCGCCGCTGGGCGGAGATGAAAGTGCCGAGCTTCAGGCCAGTGGCTATTATGCTCTGTTTGTGGATACGGTACCGGAAGATGTTAGCAGGCTGTATACTGAGTCTGCGGCAAAGGATTTTGCTGCTCTGGCACAGACAGCTCACCGCCTTAAGGGTGTGTTTGCCATGCTAAATCTGGTACCTGGCAAGCAGTTATGTGAATCGCTTGAACATCTGATTCGTGAAAAAGATGCTTCAGGCATAGAAAAATACATCAGCGACATTGACGCCTACGTCAAGAGCTTGCTGTAGCAAGGTAGCCTTTACATGAACAATATGAACGTAATTATTGCCGATGACCATCCGATTGTGCTGTTCGGGATTCGTAAGTCTCTGGAGCAAATTGAATGGGTTAATGTTGTTGGCGAATTTGAAGACTCCACTGCGCTAATTAACAACTTACCGAAGCTTGATGCCCACGTCCTGATTACTGACCTCTCCATGCCTGGAGATAAGTACGGTGACGGTATTACGCTGATTAAGTACATCAAACGCCACTTCCCAGGTTTGTCCATCATCGTGCTGACCATGAACAACAACCCGGCGATTCTGAGCGCGGTGTTGGATCTGGATATTGAAGGGATTGTGCTGAAACAAGGGGCACCAACGGACCTGCCAAAAGCGCTGGCTGCGCTGCAAAAAGGCAAGAAGTTTACCCCAGAGAGCGTTTCTCGCCTGCTGGAGAAAATCAGCGCGGGTGGTTATGGCGACAAGCGCCTGTCACCAAAAGAGAGCGAAGTTCTGCGTCTCTTTGCTGAGGGTTTCCTGGTGACCGAAATCGCGAAGAAACTGAACCGCAGCATCAAAACCATCAGTAGCCAGAAGAAGTCGGCCATGATGAAGCTCGGCGTGGAAAACGACATCGCGCTGCTGAACTACCTCTCCTCCGTGACGCTTTCGCCGTCAGACAAAGACTAAACCTGTTGCACATCGGGCCTGCTTTACGTAGGCCCGATGTGCGCAGCGCCATCGGCGCTACCCATAAATACCTTATTCCCGTGCTTTACGGACGCGTGCGGCATACACCGTTAATGTCTGCTTGAGCACATCCAGGGTGACCGGTTTTGACAGGCAGCTGTCCATCCCAGACTCCAGACAGCGCTGCTTCTCTTCGGCCAGCGCATTGGCGGTGACGCCAACGACCGGTAGCGTCAACCCCAGTTGGCGAATACGCTGTGTCAGACGATAGCCGTCCATATTTGGCATGTTGACATCACTCAGCACAATATCGATGTGGTTCTTACTCAACACATTCAGCGCATCGACACCGTCGTTGGCGGTTTTACACTGATAACCCAACGATCCTAGCTGATCGGCCAGCAATCGGCGATTGATAGGATGATCGTCGACCACCAGGATCATCATATCGTCGTTGCTATCTGCCGGTTGTTCATGCGCTGGCAGCTCCGCGGCATCGCCCGTCTCTACCTTAACGCGATAAATACGTCCCAGCAGCGTCATTAATTCATGCGGTGATACAATGCTGTGCACCCACTGCCCCGGCGCGTACTCCTGCGGAATACCAATATGCCGACGGCAGAAGACCACAGCGGCCCTGCCCGCCAACGGCTGAGACAGCTCATCATCGGTGATAAGCAGATCGTCCGGCTCTGGGGTTTCGCCGTCATAGAGACGAACGTCAATGCCGTGCCAGCTGAGCAACGAATGAATAAAGTCAGAGAGAGAAGCGTTGCGCACCGCCAGCCAGCAGCGAATTTTCGCCAATCCGTCAATCGCCAGCGGCGTGGAATCCTGCTCACCATAGAGCGGAATGCGCAGCGTAAACTGGCTGCCCATACCCGGCTCGGTATCCACCGCAATATCGCCGTCCATCATGTTGACCAGCTTCTCACAGATAGCCAGCCCCAGACCGGTCCCCTGAAAATTGCGCTGCACCCCGGTTCCCACCTGGAAGAACGGGTCAAACAATCGCACCACCTCTTTCGCCGGAATACCGACGCCAGTATCGCGAATGCTGATGCTCAGGTAATACCCTTCCCGTTTCAAGTGTAAAACGATACAGCCGATATCGGTAAACTTGATGGCATTGCTCAGCAGGTTGGAAATCACCTGCTGCAAACGCATCGGGTCACCCAACAGCTTCATCGGCACGTCCGGCTCGATAAAGCAGTACATGCCAAGCTGTTTTCTGACCACCAGCGGCAGGTAGTTGGCGGTGATATGGTTCATCACCTCTTTTGGCGAGAATTCGCGTGGCTCAATTTTCAGCTGCTCGGATTCAATTTTCGAGAAGTCGAGAATGTCGCTGATAATCTTCAACAGCAGCCCGGAAGAGTTATTCATCGCCGTCACCAGACGGTCAACACCCTTTGGCAACTCTTTGGTTTGCAACAGATCGAGGTTGCCGATAATCCCGTAGAGCGGCGTACGCAGCTCGTGGCTGACCGTTGCCAGGAACATCGACTTCGACTGACTCGCCTGCTCCGCGGCCTGCGCCATCTCCTGCAATGACTCTTCCATTTTGACGCGCGAGCTGACGTCTACCAGTACACATATCGCCACGTTTTCGTTGCGGTAGCGCGAATGGACGAAGCTGATTTGCAGGTTGGTATTGTTGCTGGTCAGCACATCGACGAAATTCACCTGCTGGCCGCAGATAATCTGCGTCAGACGCTGACGGTCTTCGTGCGTCAACATATTGAGATAGTTGTGCGCCAGTTCGTTACTCAGAATATTGGTGCCATCCTGGGTACGCAGGATACAGATCCCCACCGGGGCAGAGGCGACAATTTTACGGTTGAACTGCTCGTGCTCTTCCAGGCGCAGCGCGTCAGACTCCGCAGGTAAAAAGATGCGGCGCTCGTACATTCGCGCCATGGTAAACAGCGCAATACCCGTCAGCAGGTTCAGCAACAGCGCGTTCAGCACCAGAATGCGAATACGCTCCAGCACCACATCCAGCGGCACCGAATAGACAATACTAAGTGAAGAAGGCAACAGCGTTTTTTTCAGCACCAGTTCGCGGTAGCCTGAGGTGTAGCCAAACCACAACCGTTCCTGCAAGCCCCGCGGGCTGATGCGCATTTTGGTATCCGGCCCCGCCAGGGAAATCAGCGTATTGCCGTTATCATCGAGAATGGATACCCCCATCGGCATACTGCCTGGGGTAAAGAAGTTTTCCGCCCGCATGGTCTGCTCAACGCCAAGCAGCGCCTGCAGGCGGTTTGCCTGGTAAACCGGTGTTAGCGCATAGAAATACCCCACGCTATGTCGCGGCCCCTGCCCAACCCAGAACAGATTGCCCCCGCGGTCATCCTGCGGGGCATTACGATAGGCAATAATACGTTCGTGCAGCGCCTTCAGGGCTTCACTGCGATCAACCGGCATTTCACGCAGGCCAAAGTTGGCCATGCAGAGATTCTCGCTACCGATTAAAAAGACGCGATTAAGATCGTACGTGGCCGAGAAATTTTCCCGCCAGTAGCGCAAGAACCAGGCCAGCGACTCCAGCGGGCCGCGCCAGGTGGTATCAAGCGTGCCACAGTCAGAATCGGAGAACAACGGCTCAAAATCAGGTATTTCAGCGCTATCTTTTGCCAGCCCGCCGGGCAGCACGCCATTTACCGCCGTCAACCGGTTTTCGGCCATGTACTTGAGCTCCTTAATCACATCGGAGGTTCGCTGGAAGTATCGCTGAGCCTGATCGGAGTTGAGGTTGAATTCCTGACGGATTTCAGACTCTTTTTGATGCAGTGCATTCACGATATAGAAAACGGAAATCAGCGCGATAAGCAGCCAAAGCAGCAGCGCCAGAGCCCGAAACAGGTAACGTGAAACTTTCAGCGTTGTGCGAAAGGAGACAAGATATTTCAAAGTGGCGAAACTCCGCCGTTGAGGGTCAACAGGATGTGGTTAAGGTAGCGGGAAAAGCCGTTAGCCGCAATCAGAGAGTCGCCTAACCGACTCCGGGTATACCGCGAACATAAAAAAAGGGCCGGTTTTCACCGACCCTTTCTCAACGTTGCTCAACGATTACTCTTCAGCATCGTCCGCTACGTCGTCATCGCTCTCGGTTTCTGGCGCGATATCATCGTCGCCTTCCGCCACGCTACCGTCGATAGCGTCCAGCTCTTCGTCGTCAACCGGTTCGGCCACGCGCTGCAGGCCCACGACGTTTTCATCTTCCGCAGTACGGATGAGGATTACGCCCTGGGTGTTACGCCCTACCACGCTGACTTCCGACACGCGGGTACGCACCAGCGTACCGGCATCGGTGATCATCATGATCTGGTCACAGTCGTCGACCTGTACCGCGCCCACCACGGAGCCGTTACGCTCGGTGACTTTGATAGAGATAACGCCCTGCGTCGCACGCGACTTGGTCGGGTACTCTTCAGCAGCGGTACGTTTACCGTAGCCGTTCTGGGTGACGGTCAGGATAGCGCCTTCGCCACGTGGAACAATCAGCGATACCACGCTGTCTTTTTCCGCGAGCTTGATACCGCGTACGCCGGTCGCAGTACGACCCATGGCACGAACGGCATCTTCTTTAAAGCGCACCACTTTACCGGCGGCAGAGAACAGCATGACTTCATCGGAACCGGAGGTCAGGTCAACGCCAATCAGTTCGTCGCCTTCGTTCAGGTTAACCGCGATAATACCGGCAGAACGTGGACGGCTGAACTCGGTCAGCGCCGTTTTCTTCACGGTACCGCTGGCGGTCGCCATAAAGACGTTCACGCCCTCTTCGTACTCGCGTACCGGCAGGATGGCGGTGATACGTTCGTTCGCTTCCAGCGGCAGCAGGTTGACGATCGGACGGCCACGCGCGCCGCGGCTAGCTTCCGGCAGCTGATAAACCTTCATCCAGTACAGACGACCACGGCTGGAGAAGCAGAGGATCGTGTCGTGGGTGTTGGCCACCAGCAGGCGGTCGATAAAGTCTTCTTCTTTAATACGTGCAGCTGACTTGCCTTTACCGCCACGACGCTGAGCTTCGTAATCGGTAAGCGGCTGATATTTGACGTAACCCTGGTGAGACAGCGTTACTACAACATCTTCCTGGCTTATCAGATCTTCGATATTAATATCGGCGCTGTTGGCGGTGATTTCAGTACGACGTTCGTCACCGAACTGTTCGCGAACCAGTTCCAGTTCTTCACGGATCACTTCCATCAGACGCTCGGCGCTGCCCAGAATGCGCAGCAGTTCTGCTATCTGTTCCAGCAGCTCTTTGTACTCGTCGAGCAGTTTTTCATGCTCAAGGCCGGTCAGTTTCTGCAGACGCAGATCCAGAATCGCCTGTGCCTGCTGTTCGGTCAGGTAGTATTTACCGTCGCGAACGCCAAACTCAGGTTCCAGCCATTCCGGACGCGCCGCGTCATCACCCGCACGTTCCAGCATCGCAGAAACGTTGCCCAGCTCCCACGACTGCGCCACCAGGCCCGCTTTCGCTTCGGCCGGGGTTGGAGCGCGACGGATCAGTTCAATGATCGGGTCGATGTTAGCCAGCGCAACGGCCAACGCTTCCAGGATGTGCGCGCGATCGCGTGCTTTACGCAGTTCGAAAATGGTACGGCGAGTCACCACTTCACGGCGGTGGCGTACGAACGCAGCGATAATCTCTTTCAGGTTCATGATCTTCGGCTGACCATGGTGCAGTGCAACCATGTTGATACCGAAGGAAACCTGCAGCTGAGTCTGGGAGTAGAGGTTGTTCAGCACCACTTCCCCAACCGCGTCGCGTTTCACTTCAATCACGATGCGCATACCGTCTTTATCAGACTCGTCACGCAGCGCGCTGATGCCTTCAACGCGTTTATCTTTTACCAGCTCGGCGATTTTCTCGATCAGGCGCGCTTTGTTCACCTGATACGGAATTTCGTGCACGATGATGGTTTCACGACCGGTTTTGGCGTCGGCTTCGACTTCCGCGCGGGCGCGAATGTACACTTTCCCACGACCGGTACGATAGGCTTCTTCAATCCCGCGGCGGCCATTAATGATGGCGGCAGTCGGGAAATCAGGGCCTGGGATATGTTCCATCAAACCTTCGATGGTGATGTCTTCGTTGTCGACATATGCCAGACAGCCGTTGATCACTTCCGTCAGGTTGTGCGGTGGAATGTTGGTGGCCATACCTACGGCGATACCAGAGGCACCGTTAACCAGCAGGTTAGGAATTTTGGTCGGCATTACATCTGGAATACGTTCGGTGCCGTCGTAGTTATCGACGAAGTCCACCGTCTCTTTTTCCAGATCGGCCATCAGCTCATGGGCGATTTTCGACATACGGATTTCCGTATAACGCATCGCTGCGGCGGAGTCGCCATCGACAGAGCCGAAGTTACCTTGACCATCTACCAGCATGTATCGCAGTGAGAATGGCTGTGCCATACGGACGATAGTGTCATAGACGGCAGTATCACCATGCGGGTGATATTTACCGATCACGTCACCCACGACACGGGCTGATTTTTTGTAGGCTTTGTTCCAGTCATTGCCCAATACGTTCATGGCGTAAAGTACGCGACGGTGTACCGGCTTCAGGCCATCTCGGACATCCGGCAGCGCACGGCCAACAATGACCGACATCGCGTAATCCAGATAAGAGTTCTTAAGCTCTTCCTCAATGTTGACCGGTGTAATTTCTCTCGCAAGGTCGCTCATCTAACCGCTATCCCTCTACTGTATTCCCGGATTCAAAGGTCGCAAATTATAACACATTAGCGTAAAGACAGGTAAACCCATTAGCACCCCGCGAACGCTTTATTCACGCCGTGGTACTGATATACTCGCTGACAATAACGAAATAAGGAGCAGGAACAGCCATGAATGCCGAAAAAGCTGCGGTAGCGCACAACGTAGACCACGAAGAGATAGCCAAATTCGAGGCCGTCGCATCACGTTGGTGGGATCTGGAGGGGGAATTTAAACCTCTGCACCGCATTAACCCGCTGCGTCTGGGCTATATCGCCGAACGCTCCGGCGGCCTGTTCGGTAAAAAGGTGCTGGACGTCGGTTGCGGCGGCGGCATTCTGGCCGAAAGCATGGCGCGTGAAGGCGCGACGGTCACCGGTCTCGATATGGGCTTCGAGCCGCTGCAGGTGGCAAAGCTGCACTCACTAGAAACCGGTATTCCCGTCGATTACGTGCAGGAAACGGTAGAAGAACACGCGGCGAAACATGCCGGGCAGTATGACGTGGTGACCTGCATGGAGATGCTGGAGCACGTTCCGGACCCACAGTCGGTGGTGAAAGCCTGCGCCCAATTGGTGAAACCGGGCGGTCAGGTCTTCTTCTCCACGCTCAACCGCAACGGCAAATCCTGGCTGATGGCGGTGGTCGGCGCGGAATACATTCTGCGCATGGTGCCAAAAGGCACGCACGACATTAAGAAATTCATCAAGCCGGCCGAACTGCTGAGCTGGGTTGACCAGACCGTATTGAAAGAGCGTCACATGATTGGCCTGCACTACAACCCCATCACCAACAGCTTCAAGCTGGCACCGGGCGTAGACGTAAACTATATGCTGCACACTACCGCCAAATTAGCATGACCTGTAGCCCGGTCGAGCGAACGCGACGCCGGGAATAGGCTCCGAGCCCCCCGGGTCGGCATAAATGCCTCGCCCGGGCTACCAACCACTTACCCGGCTTCGACATATTGCCTACCAATCATGGGGGGCGCCTACAACAAAATTGCGCCACATCATATTGCGCAAATTCCCCCTTCGACGAAGAAATCAGCACTCGATCAAATTTTCATTTTTTTTTGCAAATTATTGACATTCCCGCCAGCCCTTATGCGCCGTGGACTTAGCGTTTTTTACGCTTTATCAACCTCAAGTTAACGTCAAAATCAACCCTTGTGCTCAAAAGAATCCAGACTAGAATACTCACCATATAGCGTTTAATTAATCAACGAACCCCTACATGTAGTATTTATCCACAGGTTTTGCTACAACGGCAACTGTGGATAAATCAGGGGATATTTTCCTTTTCACGGACAGGTAAAAATCACATGAATCAGAGTCTGCTGGTGACTAAGCGTGACGGCCGCACAGAACGCATTAACCTCGACAAAATTCATCGCGTGCTGGATTGGGCCGCCGAAGGGCTGCACAACGTTTCGATTTCTCAGGTCGAACTGCGTTCACACATCCAGTTCTACGACGGGATTAAAACGTCCGACATTCATGAAACCATTATCAAAGCAGCAGCAGACCTGATCTCCAGCGAAGCTCCGGACTACCAGTACCTGGCCGCGCGCCTGGCGGTGTTCCACCTGCGCAAAAAAGCCTACGGTCAGTTTGAGCCACCGGTACTGCTTGACCATGTCAAACACATGGTTAACCTGGGTAAATACGACAATCATCTGCTGGAAGACTATACGGAAGAAGAGTTCAAGCAGATGGACTCGTTCATTGTTCACGACCGTGATATGACCTTCTCCTACGCAGCGGTTAAGCAGCTGGAAGGTAAATACCTGGTACAGAACCGCGTGACCGGCGAAATCTACGAGAGCGCTCAGTTCCTCTATATTCTGGTGGCCGCGTGCCTGTTCTCGAACTACCCACGTGAAACCCGCCTGAGCTACGTGAAGCGCTTCTATGATGCGGTTTCCACGTTCAAAATTTCTCTGCCTACGCCGATTATGTCCGGCGTGCGTACCCCAACTCGTCAGTTTAGCTCCTGCGTCCTGATCGAGTGCGGCGACAGCCTGGATTCCATCAACGCCACCTCCAGCGCAATTGTGAAATACGTTTCCCAGCGCGCCGGTATTGGTATCAACGCCGGTCGTATCCGTGCGCTGGGTAGCCCGATTCGCGGCGGTGAAGCGTTCCACACCGGCTGTATTCCATTCTACAAGCACTTCCAGACAGCGGTAAAATCCTGCTCTCAGGGCGGCGTACGCGGTGGTGCGGCCACCCTGTTCTACCCAATGTGGCACCTGGAAGTCGAAAGCCTGCTGGTACTGAAAAACAACCGCGGCGTTGAAGGCAACCGCGTGCGTCACATGGACTACGGCGTACAGATCAACAAGCTGATGTACACCCGCCTGCTGAAAGGCGGCGACATCACGCTGTTCAGCCCGTCCGACGTCCCTGGCCTGTACGACGCGTTCTTCGCCGACCAGGACGAGTTCGAGCGTCTGTACACTAAATATGAAAACGACGACAGCATCCGCAAACAGCGCGTGAAAGCGGTTGAACTGTTCTCCCTGATGATGCAGGAACGTGCTTCTACCGGCCGTATCTACATTCAGAACGTTGACCACTGCAACACCCACAGCCCGTTTGACCCGGTTGTCGCGCCGGTACGCCAGTCTAACCTGTGCCTGGAAATCGCCCTGCCGACCAAACCGCTGGACGATGTGAACGACGAAAACGGCGAAATTGCCCTGTGTACGCTGTCCGCGTTCAACCTGGGTGCTATCAATAGCCTGGACGAGCTGGAAGAGCTGGCCGTGCTGGCCGTGCGCGCGCTGGATGCTCTGCTGGACTACCAGGACTACCCAATTAAAGCCGCTGAACGTGGCGCAATGGGTCGTCGTACGCTGGGTATCGGCGTTATCAACTACGCCTACTGGCTGGCGAAAAACGGCAAGCGCTACTCCGACGGCAGCGCCAACAACCTGACGCACCAGACCTTTGAAGCTATTCAGTACTACCTGCTGAAGGCCTCCAACGAGCTGGCGAAAGAGCAAGGCGCATGCCCGTGGTTCAACGAAACCACCTACTCGCAGGGCATTCTGCCGATCGACACCTATAAGAAAGACCTGGATGCGATTACTAACGAGCCGCTGCATCTGGATTGGGAAGCTCTGCGTGAGTCCATTAAGACGCACGGCCTGCGTAACTCCACGCTCTCTGCCCTGATGCCGTCCGAGACCTCTTCGCAGATCTCCAACGCCACCAACGGCATCGAGCCACCGCGCGGCTACGTGAGCATCAAAGCGTCAAAAGACGGGATCCTGCGCCAGGTAGTGCCGGACTACGAGCACCTGCACAACGCTTACGAGCTGCTGTGGGAAATGCCAAACAACGACGGCTACCTGCAGCTGGTTGGTATCATGCAGAAGTTTATCGACCAGTCGATCTCTGCGAACACCAACTATGACCCAACGCGCTTCCCATCTGGCAAAGTCCCGATGCAGCAGCTGTTGAAGGACCTGCTCACCGCCTACAAATTTGGCGTGAAGACCCTGTACTACCAGAACACCCGTGACGGTGCAGAAGATGCGCAGGACGATCTGGCTCCATCCATTCAGGATGACGGCTGCGAAAGCGGCGCTTGTAAGATCTAATAACGATTGCCGGGCAGCGATACGCTGACCCGGCCTTTGATTTCCGTATCGACCAAAACCTTATTCGGTGTACGGATTTTTTTGCGATGATATTGTAAGCAGGTAAGTAACCGCCATCCGGCATTACTCTCCAGACAGGATTGACATCAATGGCATACACCACTTTTTCACAGACGAAAAACGATCAGCTCAAAGAGCCGATGTTCTTTGGCCAGCCGGTCAACGTGGCACGCTACGACCAGCAGAAATATGACATCTTCGAAAAGCTGATTGAAAAACAGCTCTCCTTCTTCTGGCGTCCGGAAGAAGTTGACGTTTCCCGCGACCGTATCGACTATCAGGCGCTGCCGGAACACGAAAAGCATATCTTCATCAGCAACCTGAAGTATCAAACCCTGCTGGACTCCATCCAGGGCCGCAGCCCGAACGTGGCGCTGCTGCCGCTGATTTCCATTCCGGAACTGGAAACCTGGGTTGAGACGTGGGCGTTCTCTGAAACCATCCACTCGCGCTCTTACACCCACATCATCCGCAACATCGTCAACGATCCGGCGATTGTGTTTGATGACATCGTCACCAACGAGCAGATCCAGAAGCGTGCGGAAGGCATCTCCAGCTACTATGACGAGCTGATCGAAATGACCAGCTACTGGCACCTGCTGGGCGAAGGCACCCACAACGTCAACGGCAAAACCGTGACCGTGAACCTGCGCGAGCTGAAAAAGAAACTCTACATCTGCCTGATGAGCGTGAACGCGCTGGAAGCGATTCGCTTCTACGTCAGCTTCGCCTGCTCCTTCGCTTTCGCCGAGCGCGAACTGATGGAAGGCAACGCCAAGATTATTCGCCTGATCGCCCGCGATGAAGCGCTGCACCTCACCGGTACCCAGCACATGCTGAACCTGCTGCGCAGCGGCGCGGATGACCCGGAGATGGCGGAGATTGCTGAAGAGTGCAAACAGGAATGCTATGACCTGTTCGTCCAGGCTGCCGTGCAGGAAAAAGAGTGGGCGGATTATCTGTTCCGCGACGGCTCGATGATTGGCCTGAACAAAGACATTCTCTGCCAGTACGTTGAGTACATCACCAACATCCGTATGCAGGCGGTTGGCCTGGATCTGCCGTTCCAGACCCGTTCTAACCCAATCCCGTGGATCAACACCTGGCTGGTGTCCGATAACGTGCAGGTTGCCCCGCAGGAAGTGGAAGTCAGCTCTTATCTGGTCGGCCAGATTGACTCGGAAGTCAATACTGACGATCTCAGCGACTTCCAGCTCTAATGAGCCGCGTTTTTCTGCGCATCTCTGGCACGCGTTTGCAGTGCCAGGATGAACACCCTTCCCTGCTGGCGGCGCTGGAGTCTCACAACGTTGAGGTCGAATACCAGTGCCGCGAAGGCTACTGCGGCTCCTGCCGCACGCGGCTAGTATCAGGCCAGGTCGACTGGCTGACCAAACCGCTGGCCTTTATCCAGCCGGATGAAATTTTGCCCTGCTGTTGCAGGGCAAAGGGTGATATCGAAATTGAGATGTAACGGTTAGTGCACTTCGTGTGCACTAACCAACGGCATCGCGCCACGGCGCTTCATCTGCGAGATGTACAGCGCCCCGGCCAGCACCACCAGCAGCGCCCCAACCAGATAAATGGCGCGATAGCCCACGCCTTCCACCATCATCCCCATCACGAAAGCGCCAATCGCCAGCCCGGCATCCATCGCATTGAAGAACAGCGAGTTCGCCACGCCGATTTTATGCGGCTCAACCGAGCTGATAATCTGCGTCTGGAAGATAGGCGTCACTGAACCGTAGCCGATACCAATTAACGCCCCTGCAAGAATCATCGATACGCTGCCGTGAGTGTAGCCCAGCACCACCAGACCGATAGTGAATGCCAGCAGGCAAGGATAGACCACGTATTTCGGCCCCTTTTTATCGCAGATGTTGCCGGTGAAGGCACGGCAGATCATCAGGAAAATGGCGTAGCACAGCAGGAAGTTGCTGGCCGCGGTCATCAGGTCCAGTTCGCGAGCATACAGGGCGAGAAACGCGGAGACTCCGGCGTAGGAGAAGGTCATAAAAAACGTGACCAGCGCAAACGGCATGGCCGCGCGGTCGAACATGGCTGAGAAACCCAGCTTTGGCTGAGAACCATCGGCATGACGAATAACCGGCGGCACACGGACCACAAGCGACAGCACGATGCCAATCGTCGAAACCACGGTACACATCCAGAACGCCAGGGTAAACGCACTATGGCGAGCCATATTCAGGCCAATCCACGGCCCAACGACCATCGCCAGCCCCATGGCTAAAGAGAAAAAGCTGATGCCTTCCCCACGTCGGGAAGCAGGAATCAGGCGCGCGGAGATAGTGCCCTTCACCGTAGTAATCACCCCAAAAGTAATACCGTGCAGCACGCGAATAAAAAGCAGTGCTTCAATGGAATGACAGAACGGATACAGCGCAGTTACCGCTAAAAACGCCAGGGAGGAGAGCATCAGAATCGTTTTGTTTGAGTATTTTCCCACCCATTGTCCAGCGAACGGACGCACGATTATCGCGGCGGCCAGGAAGAAGGTCACCAGCAGCCCGGCTTTGTCTGCGGTAGCATGGAGGTTATCGGCGATATAAATCGGCAGGAGCGTGAGAAGAACATAAAATACGAAGAAGATAATAAAGCTAATAATCGTGATTGCCCAAAAATCTTTAGTCCATAATTTCTCTTTCATTGATATGCAACCTAATTAAACGTCGCGCATTATCACATTCATCACGAATATATAATTCAAGAATGCATTAAAAACACAAATAATTGCGTGCGTGATTTTGTGATTGAGTCCGTAGAAAAAATTATAGGCAGGCGATATAAATTAGTAAAATTAATCGTTTTAATGACTTTAGTTAGGAAAAACTAATGACGTTAACGCAGATCGGCGCACTGTTAACGGTCCTCGAATGCGGGGCATTTACCGAAGCGGGTAAACGACTGTATATGACCCAGTCCGCCGTTAGCCAGGCTATTTCAGCACTGGAAGAGGAACTGGGCGTCGCCATTCTGGTGCGCGAGCGCCGTAAAGCCATTACGCTGACGGTAGCTGGCGTCCGTATCGTGGCTCACCTTCGTCGCCTGATGAACGAAGTCAGCGCGGTCAAAGAAATTGCCGAGCAGGAGAAAAAAACGCCTCTTCGCTTGCTGCGCATAGGCTGCTTCCCCAGTATTTGCGCCAGCATATTACCGGAGGTGGTACGTTATTTTGAACAACACCATCCGAATATAAAAATTGTCCCCCACGAAGCCAATAGCTCGGAGATTATCGATGCTATTCGCGAAAATAATATCGACGCCGGTTTTGTACATATTCCGGCCAAAGGCATGTTTGTGGCTCCGGTTTATAAAGACAGGTTTGCCGTAGTCGTGCCCGATAATCATCCCTTTGCGGGCAAAAAATCCATTTCGCTAAACGCACTGTTCGACGAGCCGCTTATTGTCAGTAAAGGGCGCTATGAAATGAGCATCATGTCGCTGTTCGCCGGGATGAATATTACCCCCAACATTAAATACGAATTTAACCACCCTACCACGGCAATGAGCTTTATCCGTCAGGGGTTGGGCATCGCGCTGCTGCCGGAACTGACCCTGAAAACGCTGGAACAACCGCTACGCTCGGTGCCGCTGGAACCCCCGTTCTATCGCCAGGTATCACTTATTGCCAACGAGCCTCCGGTTAGCGGTAGCCCTTTGCAGCTGCTGCACGACTGTCTGCACCAGTTGGTCAGAGACGGGCATATCTAAGAAAAGGCGATACACGGCACATTTCTCGCGATTACACTTTCGATTAATGCTCGAATATGTTCGAAATCAAACAAAACAATTCATATACGTGACTTAATGTTATCAAAACGAACATTGAGGACACATTATGGACAGCGCCTCTGTCAATGAATACGATGCCATCATCATCGGCGGCGGAGCCACCGGGGCCGGTATCGCCCGCGACTGCTCGCTACGCGGCCTGAAGGTTGCGCTGGTTGAGCGCTTTGATATTGCCACCGGTGCAACGGGGCGCAATCACGGCCTGCTGCACAGCGGCGCGCGCTATGCGGTGACCGACAGCGAATCCGCGCGCGAATGCATCAGCGAAAACCAGATCCTGCGGCGAATCGCCCGCCACTGTATCGAACCCACCAGCGGGCTGTTTATCACCCTGCCTGAAGATGATCTCAACTATCAGCGTACCTTTATGGATGCCTGCCAGACGGCGGGGATTCAGGCTGAAGCTATCGACCCCGCGCAGGCGCGGCGGATGGAGCCAGCGGTGAACCCTGCGCTGGTTGGCGCGGTGCGCGTGCCCGACGGCACCGTCGACCCCTTCCGCCTGACCGCCGCTAATATGCTCGATGCCCGCGAACACGGCGCGACGATTTTTACCGCCCATGAAGTCACCGGCCTTATTCGCCACAACGATCGCATCCACGGCGTTCACCTGCTCAACCACACTACCGGGCAACCGCAATCGCTGCGTGCGCCGGTGGTGGTCAATGCCGCCGGGATCTGGGGACAGCGCATTGCCGAATACGCCGACCTGCGCATCCGCATGTTCCCGGCGAAAGGCTCGCTGCTGATATTTGAAAACCGTATCAACCAGCATGTGATCAACCGCTGTCGTGCGCCCGCCGATGCCGATATTCTGGTGCCCGGCGATACCATTTCGCTGATTGGTACCACTTCAACACATATCGATTACGACGACATTGACCGCTGCCGCGTTACCGCCGACGAGGTCGATATTCTGCTGCGCGAAGGTGAAAAGCTGGCGCCAGTCATGGCGAATACCCGTATTCTTCGCGCCTACTGCGGCGTACGCCCGCTGGTTGCCAGCGATAACGACCCCAGCGGGCGCAACGTCAGCCGGGGCATTGTTCTGCTGGATCACGCTGAGCGCGACGGGCTGGAAGGGTTCATTACCATCACCGGCGGCAAGCTGATGACCTATCGCCTGATGGCAGAATGGGCCACCGATGCCGTTTGCCGCAAACTTAACCACAGCGGCACCTGCACCACTGCACAAACGCCGCTGCCTGGCTCCCGTGAGCCGGCGGAGAAAACGCTGCAACGTATGATTTCCCTGCCCGCGCCGCTGCGCGGTTCGGCGGTCTATCGTCACGGCGACCGTACGCCGGAATGGCTCGGCAACACTCGATTACAGCGCAGCGTAGTCTGCGAATGCGAAGCCGTCACCGCGGGCGAAGTACAGTACGCGGTGGAAAATCTGGCGGTCAATAACCTGCTGGATTTACGCCGCCGCACACGCGTCGGCATGGGTACATGCCAGGGCGAGCTGTGCGCATGCCGCGCAGCCGGTCTGCTCCAGCGTTATCGCGTCTCCACCTCGGCGCAATCGCTCACCCAGCTTTCTGCCTTCCTCAATGAACGCTGGAAAGGCGTCCAGCCGATTGCCTGGGGCGATGCGCTGCGCGAGAGCGAATTAACCCGCTGGGTATACCAGGGATTGTGCGGCCTGAAAAAGGAGCCAGAAGATGAAATTTGATAGCGTGATTATCGGCGGCGGACTCGCCGGGTTGCTGTGCGGCATCCAGCTACAAAAAGCGGGTCTGCGCGCGGTAATTGTCAGCCGGGGCCAGAGCGCGCTGCACTTCTCTTCCGGCTCGCTGGACCTGCTCAGCGCCCTGCCCGATGGCCAGCAGGTCACCCACCTCGCAGACGGGCTGGCCGCGCTGCGCGAACAATCCCCGCAGCATCCCTATAGCCTGATTGGCTCCCGTCTTGTGCAGCACTACGCGCAGCAGACGCAGACGCTGCTGGCTGAATGCGGAATCAACATGCGCCGCGATATGGCGACGCCTCATCAGCGTATTACCCCGCTGGGCACTCAACGTGCCGCCTGGCTGAGTCCGTCGGAAGTACCGATTATCCCGTTCAGGCGCGGCCGCGTTCGGGTCGTCGGTATTAGTGGATTTCTCGATTTCCAGCCGCATCTGGTCGCCGAATCCCTCCAGCAGCAGGGGCTAAACGCCGATACCGCTGAAATCGATTTACCAGAGTTGGATGTGCTGCGGGAAAACCCGACCGAGTTCCGCGCGGTCAATATCGCCAGGGTACTGGATGAAAAAACGCACTGGCCAATGCTGCATCAGGCGCTATTACCGCTCAGTGAAGGATGCGACACGCTGGTGATGCCCGCCTGCTTTGGCCTGCGTGACACGGCGTTATTCGACTGGCTCAATCACAATCTCCCCTGCACCCTGCTGCTTCTGCCAACACTGCCGCCTTCAGTGCCGGGTATGCGGTTCCACGCCACCCTGCAACGGCGGTTTGTTGCGCTGGGCGGAACCTGGATGGCGGGTGATGAAGCGGTGCGCGTCAGCCACGACCGCGGCGAGGTTCGCGAAGTCTGGACGCGTAACCACGGCGATATTCCATTACGTCCGCGCTATGCGGTACTGGCCAGCGGCAGTTTCTTCAGCAACGGCCTGACCGCCGATCGCGACCACATTCGCGAGTCCATTATGGGGCTGGATATTCAGCAACCCGCCTCACGTAGCGCGGGCTATCGCGATGATTTCTTTGACCCGCAGCCGTGGCAGCAGTCGGGCGCAATCGTCGATGCCGAGCTGCATCCCACGCTCCGAGGTCTACCGATGCGCAACCTGTTTGCCATCGGCTCGGTGCTTGGCGGCTTCGACCCGATCGCGCAGGGCTGCGGCGGGGGCGTATGCGCCGTCTCCGCGCTACACGCTGCCGCGCAGATTATCCGTTTGGCGGGAGGCGAAGCATGAGCCAGCAAAGTTTCGAAAACTGCATTAAATGCACCGTTTGCACCACCGTCTGCCCCGTTAGCCGCGTCAACCCACGCTATCCGGGGCCAAAACAGGCCGGGCCGGACGGCGAACGTCTGCGCCGCAAAGACGCCGGGCTGTATGACGAGGCGCTAAAATACTGCATCAACTGCAAACGCTGCGAAGTCGCCTGCCCGTCGGATGTCAAAATTGGCGATATTATCCAGCGCGCCCGCGCCGACTATAGCCAGCAAAAGCCGAGTATTCGCGATACGATCCTCAGCCATACCGACCTGATGGGCACGCTCTCTACGCCGTTCGCCCTCATCGTCAATGCCGCCACCGGCCTGAAGCCCGTGCGTCAACTTCTGGATAGCGCGCTCAAGATTGACCATCACCGCGCCCTACCGAAATACTCCTTCGGCACCTTCCGCCGCCGCTACGCGCGTATTGCCGCAGCACAGGCGCAGTTTGCCGAGCAGGTCGCCTTCTTCCACGGCTGCTACGTTAATTACAACCATCCGCAGCTCGGGCTGGATTTGATAAAGGTGATGAATGCGATAGGCATTGGTGTGCAGCTACTCAGCAAAGAGAAGTGCTGCGGCGTGCCGCTGATTGCTAACGGTTTCTTTGATAAAGCCCGTCGACAGGCGCAGAGCAATATCAAGTCGCTGCGGGAAGCCATTGGCGGCAAAAAGCTGCCGGTCATTGCCACCTCGTCCACCTGCACTTTTACGCTGCGTGATGAGTACCCGCACCTGCTGGACGTCGATAACCACGATCTGCGCGACAACATTGAGCTGGCCACCCGCTGGCTGTGGCGCAAGCTGGATGATGGCGCGGAGCTGCCGTTACAGCCACTGCCGCTAAAGGTGGTGTACCACACGCCGTGTCATATGGAGAAGATGGGCTGGTCGCTGTACACGCTGGAATTAATACGCCGCATACCGGGTATTGAGCTTCAGGTGCTGGATTCACAATGCTGCGGAATAGCGGGAACTTACGGCTTCAAAACGGAGAACTACCCAACGTCGCAGGCAATAGGCGCACCGCTCTTCGAGCAAATTGAAGCGAGCGGCGCAGACCTGGTGATTACCGACTGCGAGACCTGCAAATGGCAGATTGAGATGTCCACCAGCAAGCGTTGTGAACATCCAATCACGCTGTTAGCGCGGGCGTTGGTCCGATAACCTGCGCCCAACGGTCCCCTCTCCCTGAAAGGGAGAGGGGGGAAAAGCCGGTTACAGCTTAAAGCGTGAGCGAGTCCACCACGTTAATCCAGCCGTGTTCGCTGGCAACGGGACGGCTATTCAGCCAGCGACGCAGCATGTTCAGCGCCATCATCGCACACACTTCCTGACGCACCGCCAGACCATGACGCGTATTGCTGAACTTCACCTGCAGCGCGTGCGTCCCTTCCGGTGTCGCCAGCGCAAAGTTAATGTGTTCACTTTCAAGACCACTTACCGCCAGCGCCAGCCCGGCAAAATGGTTCACTCGACGCTCGGCGGCCCAACGGGCGGTTTGCGCCAGCGTTTCATCCTGTGGCGGTACCACTTCGCTCGCCAGCAGCGGCGCCTGGGCACGGGAAAGCTGTAGGGCAATCAGCCCGCTGGTGAACTGCTCGCTTAACGTCAGGCTGAACTGTCTTTCTTTCAGCACGCGGGCAAGCTGCGCTGGTAATCCTTCGGTGCCTTCAAAAATCAGACTTTCGCCCGCCACTTTCTGTACTTCTGGCCACAGCGCCAGCATCGCATCACGATGTTCCGCAGGCCCGGTCAACTTCAGTTCAATAATCGGCATCGACGAGCGATAACCCATGCTCACACCCGGCGGCAGAACAAGGTGTTGCAGGCTTTGGGCGAGATCGCTTTCAGAACGGCCAAAGGTCGTCAGACGCAGGCACAGCGGCGGCTCACCGACCGGATAACGCTGGCGTATACGCGGCAGGATCTCTTGCTCAACCATCACTTTAAATTCAGACGGCACGCCCGGCGTAAAGAACATCAGGCAGCGGTTAAGCTTAACGGCAAAGCCGCAGGCGGTACCGACCGGATTGTCGATAAGCTCGGCGCTGGCCGGGATCTCCGCCTGCTTGCGGTTGCTCGGCGCCATCACGCGGCCACGCTCGCTGAAGAAACGCTCCATAAACGCCAGCCACTCTTCGTGCATAATCAGCGATTCACCTTTCGCCGTTGCCGCAGCAAGCGCGCTAAGGTCATCGCTGGTCGGCCCGAGGCCGCCGTTCACAATCAGAATATCTGCCTGAGTACTGCGCTCGCGCAGAATAGCGACCAGGTCATCCAGGTTATCCCCAACGGTGTTACGTCGCGTCAGCGGAATACCCTGCTGGAAACAAAAATCAGCAAGCCAGGCAGCGTTTGTATCGACGATCTGCCCCGATAAGACTTCGTCACCGGTGGACAGCATCTCAACCGTTATCATCACTTTCTCCAATAAAAAGAGGACGAGTCACTATAACGCAAGCGGAGGATTTAAGAAGAGAAAAACTGGCGCAGCGGTGTCGCCGCGCCGGAGGGGGATTAGAACGATGCGCTCACACCAACGTACGGGCCATCGGCCACGGCGTTGTCACGATGACCGTCTTTACCCGCGAGGTTCAGGTAACGATAACCTGCTTCGATGCTGATTGGACGCATAATGGTATAACGCGCGCCCGCGTTAGCTTCGGTATAGCTGTCGATACCGCTTGAGAGTGAATCCGGGGAGTAGTAGTACTCACCGAACAGACGCAGGCTGTCGCCGATTTTCCACTGCAGACCACCACCGACCGCTGCGGCATAGCCGGAATCGCTGTCGTTAGGATCGGTGTAAACGCCTTTACCACCCACGGTAGCCATGAACGGACCGAGAGGGATATTCAGTCCCAGGCCCAGACCTGCCACATCACCATCGTCGTCGCTGTGCGTCCAGTTACCGGTTAACGCCAGGCCAGAAGTCTCAGTACCGACACCAAAGCCCAGGTTAGTGTAATCTTTACCAGCTTGACCGTTAAAGCTGATTGCACTCGCTGACGCGGAGACAAACATCAGCCCCGCCAGACCAAATAACACGCTCTTTTTCATCTTCATCCTTTCATGCAAACGCAAAAATAAACGCCCTTAAACCGCTGAATTGTACTGCGATACGCAGCGGATTCAATGTACTAAACAGGCAATAATCAGGGGGATTGTAACGAATTACGTCTAATACATCACCAGGAATGATGACGTATGTTAATGAAATAACACGTATCTATTATTCATGATTTTAACTGTGCGTTTACCCACTGCATCAGCTGATGACGAGACACCTTAATGCCCGTCCCCTTCATTTCTTCCGGCAGCGTCAACCATTGGCACGGCTGCTGGAATCCCGCCAACTTGTCTTTCGCCCACAGCGCCAGCTCAGCCATATTCAGCGTGGGCTCAGCATCTAGTACTGCCACCGGGCGCTGGCCAAATTCGATATCGTCAATGGGGACAATAAAGACCTGATTCACCGCCGGATGCTGTACCAGCACTCGCTCAACTTCTTCTGGTTGAATGCCCTCACCGCCGCTGAAAAACAGATTATCCAGACGACCAATAACGTGCAGTTTGCCGTCGCGAATTTCACCGCGATCGCGGGTGGCAAACCAGCCTTCAGCATTGGTCAGCGGCAGCAGTTTACCGTTGCGCCAGTAACCTGAAGCCATACTGCTGGCGCGCAGCCAGATTTCGCCATCTACCAGCCGCAGTTCGCGCCCCGGCAGCGGCATGCCAACATCCTCGCCGCCGTTGGCTTCGCGCGCGCAGACGGTGGAAGCAAACTCGGTCAGGCCGTAGCCGCAGAAGGTTTGAATCCCCCGCGCTGCCGCCTGTTCGGTCAGGACCGCAGGAATCGCCGCGCCGCCCAGCAGCACCGTTTTCAGGGTGAGCGGCTGTTCATCATTGAGCAGGCGCCAAAGCTGCGTCGGCACCAGAGACGCGTGGGAACAACCGTGCAGCGCCTGCGCAAGCGGATGCTCACTCACCGCCATCTGCGCGCCCACCAGCAGCCAGCGCCAGAAAATGCCCTGGCCGGAGACGTGAAACAACGGTAGCGACAGCAGCCAGCAGTCGTTTTCTGCAAACGGCATCAGGCTCAGCACGCCGTACGCACTCGCCAGATGCGCCGCGCAGGTATGCACCGCCGCTTTCGGCAGGCCGGTTGAACCCGAGGTGAGCGTCATCGAAGCCAGGCGTTCAGCACGCCAGTCGCACGGCGAGGTCAGCGGTGCGGAACGCAGCTGCAACGGCGCAAGGCCGTAGTGATCATCGGCTTCCAGATTTAAAAAGTGGCACAGGCTGAGCCCCGGCAGCAGTTCGCTGACCAGCGTCGCCGGTAGCCGTGGGTTTAGCGGCAGGATACGCGCGCCGCACTGCAACAACGCCAGCCAGGCCAGCACCGCTTCCGGGCGATTGCGCGCGCAGAGCGCCACGCCGTCTTCGGGATTAACGCCCTGCGCCTGAAACCCGGCGGCGAGCGCGTCGATACGCTCACACAGCGCCGTCCAGCTCAGTGTTTCATCATCGAGACGCAGCGCGATGGCGTCGCCACGCTCCTCGCGCCAGTGCCGCCACGGCCAGGTAGAAAAGGTCACAGCAGCGGCTCCATATCCTCAATTGCCCCGCATGGCAGCGGGCTGTCAGGCCAGCAGCGGATAAGCTGAGTTTGCATCAGATTCAAGGTATCCAGACCCGGAATGGTGTCTGGGGTGAGCCAGGCCGCGATGCGCGCTAACTGAGTTAAGCCGAGGCTTGATTCCAGCGAGGAGCTAATTACCGCCGTCAGGCCAAGCGCATGCGCCGCCGCCACCTGCGCTTTTACGCGTTCCAGGCTACCGGTCAGCGTTGGTTTAATCACCACGGCTTTGAGGCCGGGCTCGGCTTCAAAGCGGAAATCCGCCTCGCGCAGGCTTTCGTCCCAGGCAATAGCAATACCGGTTTCACGCGCAAAGGCGCGCGAGTCATCGCGGGTTTTGCACGGTTCTTCAAGGAAGGCGATGCGCGAACGATAGTCCGGGTTGACGTATTTGGCGAACTGCTGGGCTTTCAGCGGCGTCCAGGCGCGGTTGGCATCGAGGCGCAGGGTCAGCTCTGGAATAGCTTCCAACAGCAGATTCACCACCATGCCGTCACGGACCGCTTCGTACAGGCCGACCTTCACTTTAGCCACCTTCTCGCCGGACATATCAGCAAGCTTGATAACCAGATCGTCCGGGTCACCGGTGCACAGCGGCGCGGCGCGATAATCCGCCGCCTCAGGCAGCGCATCGTTGAGCTCCGCCAGCGCACAGCTGATGCCAAAGGCCACCGAGGGAACCTCTGGCAACGCGCCATCGTCGCCCTGCCGCCAGGCGTTAACCCAACCGAGCAGCGCCGACTGCGCGTCGTCCAGCGACTCCAGACTAAAGCCCGGCAGTGGGGAAATTTCTCCCCACCCGTCCCGTTCGCCGTCACGCAGGTAGACGAATAACCCATCACGGGTTTTCAGCCGCCGCTCGCGCAGAACTACACCTGCGTCCATCGGTATCTGCCAGCGGTAAACCTGCGCACTACGCATTACGGATTCCGTTTGAATTTGCTGAAGTCAGGCTGACGTTTCTGGTTGAAAGCGTTACGGCCTTCCTGACCTTCTTCGGTCATGTAGAACAGCATGGTGGCGTTACCGGCCAGCTCTTGCAGACCCGCCTGGCCGTCACAGTCGGCATTCAGCGCGGCTTTCAGGCAGCGCAGCGCCATCGGGCTGTTTTGCAGCATTTCGCGGCACCAGCGTACGGTCTCTTTTTCGAGGTCAGCCAGCGGTACCACGGTGTTCACCAGGCCCATATCCAGCGCCGCTTTCGCGTCGTACTGGCGGCACAGGAACCAGATTTCACGCGCTTTTTTCTGGCCGACGATGCGCGCCATGTAAGAAGCGCCCCAGCCGCCGTCAAAGGATCCGACTTTCGGACCGGTCTGGCCGAAGATGGCGTTATCCGCCGCAATAGTCAGGTCACACATCATGTGCAGCACGTGGCCGCCGCCGATGGAGAAGCCAGCCACCATCGCTACCACTGGTTTTGGGCAGGTACGGATCTGACGCTGGAAGTCCAGCACGTTCAGGTGGTGAACGCCGCTGTCGTCCTGGTATCCGCCGTAGTCGCCACGCACTTTCTGGTCACCACCGGCGCAGAAGGCTTTGTCGCCCGCGCCGGTCAGGATGATAACGCCGACGTTGTCGTCATAGCGCGCATCCGCCAGCGCCTGAATCATCTCTTTGACCGTCAGTGGACGAAACGCGTTGCGAACCTGCGGGCGGTTAATGGTGATTTTGGCGATGCCGTCAGCGGATTTTTCGTAGCGAATGTCGGTAAAACCTTCAGAACAATCGTGCCACTCAGCGGGGGCGTACAGCATAGCTTCATCAGGATAGATCATAGCGAGTCCTATAAGTTAACAGGCAGAATCTGAGCCAGACACGCGGCCACGCCCGCGGGGTTTTCCCGGTGCGCGTTGTGTCCAGCATCATGAATAAGGTGGCAAGGGCGCGAGAGTTCCTCGGCAATCGCGCGAAACTTGCTGTCGCGCTCGCCACAGAGATACCAGAATGGTAGTGGAAGCGTTTGCAGCGCAGGACGAAGGTCTTCCTGCACGGCTAAAGAGGTGGCCAGCAGCATCGCCGCCAGCGCGTTGCCGTCGTTTTTCTGGCGCAGCGTCACCAGCGAGGCACGCTGTGCGTCGGTGAGGCTGGCAAAAACCGGCTGTTGATACCAGGCGGTAAAGACGTCGGCAAGCGGAAGCTCGCGAAAACGCTGTGCCCAGGCTTCGTCGTTGCGCCAGCGCGATTCGCGCTCCGCATCGTTCGTCAGCCCAGGATGACCGCCTTCAACAATCAACCCTGCCAGGCCTTCCGGCCGCGAGCAGGCGTAGTGCATGGCAATCCGTCCGCCCAGCGAGTAACCCACTAGCCAGTAATTAAGTATGTTGTAACTAAGCAGCGTGGTCTGGAGCGCGGCGTCCATCTCAGCGAAGTTATTAACCCGTACGGCTGAAGATCCACCGTGGCCGGGCAAATCGACATACAGCCGATTCGCCCGCGCAAAGCGCTGCCCCACCGGCTGCCATTCGCGATGGTCGCCGGAAAAACCGTGCAGGAAAACCAGCCACGGCTGCGTGGGTTCTCCCTGCTCGGCTACGGCGTGCAGGATCATAGCTTGCTGACCTGCGCCAGCAGATGTTGCAGCGTTTGCGCGCCGTCGGTGTCGTTAACCACCAGCTCAATCACCGTGGTTGCTGGCGTGCGCCAGGCGGTGCTCAACGCCGTTTCCAGCGACGCCCAATCTTCTGGCTGCTGATAGCGCAGGCCAAACATCTTCGCCGCATGCTCGAAGTGAACGTTTTGCGGCATCGCGTAGAAGCGCTCGCGCTCTTCCACCGGCGTTGGTAGCAGAGAGAAAATCTGCCCGCCGTTGTTGTTGACCACTATCAGCACCAGCGGTGCGGACACCTGGCGCAGCAGCGCCAGCGCGTTGAGGTCGTAGAGCGCCGACAGATCGCCAACGATAGCAAGCGTCGGCCGTGCACTAGCGCGCTGTACGCCCGCCGCAGTGGAAATCAGGCCATCGATGCCGCTGGCACCGCGGTTGCTGTAAACCGGGTAGCCCGCCGGAAGCTGGCCTAAGGCGTCAATTAAACGCACCACCAGACTGTTGCCAACGAACAGTTGCCCCTGTTCCGGGAGATAGCGGCGAATGCGGTGCGCTAACTGCGCTTCGCCGAAGTGCTCACTTTGCGCGGCAACGGCCTCCCATGCCTGTTCGGAGAGCGTAGGGATAACGGTGGTCCACGGCGCGCGTTTCTCCGCCGGGTGTTTTTCCAGCCACTGGGTAATGTTGCTCACCAGACGGCGACCGCGATGGTGCGCCGGGTCGAGGCGGCCGGAAAGCGGGTCGACCAGCCAGTATTCGTCCGGCTCACAGGCGAGCTGCCATTGCAGCACTCGTTTACCGGTCAGGCTGCTGCCGAGCTGCACTACAATCTGGGCCTGTTCAAGCTCGCTGATGGCGGCCGGATTACTGAGCCAGAGATCCGCGCACGGCAGCGGCTGCCCGGTTTGCGAAAGCACGTCGCCAATCAGCGGCCAGCCCAGGGTTTTCGCCCATTCGGCCACCTTTTTGCCCTCTTCCGCATCCATCCGCCCGGCGACAATTACGCCGCGCTTTTGTCGCCAGAAGAACCAGTCGCGCTGAACGGCACTCTCCTGATGCAGCGCTTCGCGCAGCCAGGGTTTCTCACCCTGCCACCAGTCGCCCAGCGCCTGCTGCCAGGCAAGGCCGGTGTCGTCCATATCACCATACAGCGGTTCAGCAAACGGGCAGTTGATGTGTACACCGCCGGAGTGCAGCGAACCCAGCGCATCATCCACGACAGAGACCAGCCAGCGGGCCGGAATATCCTGGCTCGGGCGCGGTAACGAAAGGGTGCTGGATGGGTGCGAGGCAAACATACCCGGCTGACGAATAGCCTGATTCGCGCCACAGTCAATCAGCTCTGGCGGACGGTCAGCGGTGAGCAGAATAATTTTTTCACCGGTTAAGCCCGCTTCAATCAGCGCCGGATAGAGGTTCGCCACCGCCGTGCCGGAGGTCACAATCACCGCCACCGGCTGCTTGCTGACCTTCGCCAACCCCAGGGCCAGATGCCCGAGACCGCGCTCATCAAAATGGGTGTGATGAATAAAGGTGCGATTCTCCGCTGCCGCAAGCGTAAGCGGTGTTGAACGAGACCCGGGCGCAATGCAAACGTGCCGCACGCCGTGACGGGTTAATGCTTCGAGGATCACCGCCGCCCAGCGTCGGTTAAATGCGCTTACTGACATGAAGTTGTCCGGTATCAAATAATCGACTCAGTATAAATTCTACGAACCAGTAGGATTTTGATATGAATCGGTAATGTTCTATTCAGGGAACAGCAAAGAACGCAGACCCGCCGCTTTATTTTCGATTTCCTGCCATTCCTGTTCGGGATCGGAGCCATCAACGATGCCGGCACCGGCATACAGCCGCACCGTATTACCTTCCACCTTCGCCGAGCGCAGCGTCACGCAGAACTCACTCTGCCGACGAGAAAGATAGCCCGCCGACCCGGCGTACCATTCCCGGGTAAACGGCTCAAAGCGGTCAATAAAGTCCAGCGCCAGCGCACGAGGCAGCCCCGCCACCGCCGCCGTGGGTTGTAGTTGCAGCAGGCAGCGCGTGTCGTCGGCCGCGGTCAACTCCGCCTGAATACAGCGGCGAAGATGCTGCACCTTGCGCAGGCGAACGATTTCCGCTGGCAGCACGTCGAGCGTTTGCGTCAACCCCTGCAGGCGCTGGCAAATATCTTCCACCACCAGGCTGTTTTCCCGCTGGTTTTTATCATCATGCATCAGCCAGTCGCCCAGCCGCTTCGCGGTTGCCGCATCGTCGTGCGCCGCCACGGTGCCCGCCAGCGCTTCGGTACGCAGCGCCGTTCCGCGCCGCCGCCATAAACGCTCCGGCGATGAACCGAGAAACGTCCGCTGCGCGTCAAACGCCATATAGAAATGATAGCAAGAGAAATTGACCCGGCGACTGGCGGCCATCAGAGCCCCGGCGTTCGATGCGCCGCTAAAGACCAGATCCGTTGCCCGTGCCAGCACCACTTTGCTAAATGCGCCGTCGCGAATCGCCTGGGTAGCCTGCTCAATCAGCCGACACCAGCCCTCTTTGCCGGGGCGATGGGTTTCGCTTTCCTGGTGCAACGCCAGTTCCGCCGAAGCGTGATGGGTTGTAAGCAATGCCAGACATGCCCGCGCTTGCTCGGCATCCTGCTGAAGCGAGCTATCGCTCCACAGGTTGATGCGAAGCGTGGCCCGTCCGGCTTCGCGCCGCCACTCCAGACGAGGCAGGAATAGCTGCCCGACCTTCGGGTCGAAGGCGTTCACGCCGCAGATGCGCAGGTCGTCACGTTCAAGGGTGTGCAGAAAATCATTGGCCTGGGCCAGGGAGATAAAGGTTTTGACCGCACCCAGCGCGGCAATCTCTTCTTTACCGCTGCGCTGCTGCCAGTAGAACTGCGGCCAGACCGCCTGCCCGCTAAGCCAGGCAAGCGGGTCAAAGGCATCGCTCAGGGGGAAAGAGACTTCAATACTTTGCGTGCCGGGCAACGCTGGAAAATCGTCTGTCAGCAGCCCTGACAGGCTCTGCAACGCCGCTAGAATGGATCGCACGCAAACCTCCCTATCATAAAAACCACATAGTATACGGGGTACTTGTTATAAAAAGCAGTACCCACGATTAGGGAGCGGAAACGTAACGAGGCAATATCGCACTGAAAATCAACGCTCTTTGCCTTTCACTATAGACGGGATTTGGGGTTATGCCTGCGCCACTTCTCGCGCCATCCCCACGTGCGGAATACCATCTTCGTCGTAGACGTCGGTGACGCTGATAAACCCAAAATGGCCGTAGAAGTCGCGCAGATGCGCCTGCGCGCCAAGATACAGCGCCCGCTGCGGCCAATGCTGCTGGCAGCTTGCCAGCGTGCGTTCCATCAGCTGATAGCCAAGACGTTCCCCGCGCACTTCGGAACTGACAATCACCCGACCAATCACCACCGGTTCAACGTCCTCTTCACTCACCAGAATGCGCGCGTAGGCCACCAGCTTGTCGTCTTTCCAGCCCAGCAGATGGCGGTTTTCGCCCACCAGATCGTCACCGTCGATATCCAGATACGCGCAGGCCTGTTCCACCACGAAGACTTCGCTGCGCAGCTTCAGCAGGTCGTACAGCGTCGGGACGGTTAATTCAGAATGGTGCAAATCTTGCCAACGAATCATGGTAGGCTCCTTAGACCTTATTTTTACCGCCAGGGGCGCGGCGCTATGCAATTGACGTTTTTAGGCACATCCGCGGGCGTGCCAACCCGGACTCGCAACGTAACAGCAATGCTGCTGAATCTGCAACACCCAACGCAGCCGGGGCTGTGGCTTTTTGACTGCGGTGAAGGCACGCAGCATCAACTGCTACACACCGCCTTTCATCCGGGCAAAATCGAACGCATCTTTATTAGCCACCTGCACGGCGACCATCTTTTTGGCCTGCCGGGGCTGATTTGCAGCCGTTCAATGTCGGGAAGCGCCCAGCCGCTCACCCTGTACGGGCCAAAAGGGCTGAAGGAGTTTATTGAAACCACCCTGCGTCTGAGCGGTTCATGGACCGATTTCCCGCTGGAAGTCGTCGAAATCAGCGGTGGGGAGATCCTCGACGACGGCCTGCGCACCGTTACCGCCTTTCCACTTAATCACCCGGTCGAGTGCTACGGCTTTCGCGTGGAAGAGCACGATAAGCCAGGCGCGCTGGATGCTCGCAGGCTGATTGCCGCAGGTGTCGAGCCCGGCCCACTGTTCCAGCAGCTTAAAGCCGGTGAGCAGGTAACGCTTGCGGACGGTCGCGTGATTAACGGCGCGGATTATCTTTCCCCCGCCACGCCCGGTAAAAAAGTAGCGATTTTTGGCGACACCGCGCCGTGCGATGCGGCCCTTGCGATGGCCCGCGATGTCGACGTAATGGTGCATGAAGCGACGCTGGAAGCCGCCATGGCGGAGAAAGCCAACAGCCGCGGACACTCGTCAACCGAGCAGACCGCCCAACTGGCGCGGGACGCCAACGCCAAGCGGCTCATCGTGACTCACGTCAGCTCGCGCTACGATGCCGAAGGCTGTCGCCGCCTGCTCGCCGAGTGCCAGGCCTATTTCCCGGCGTGCGAACTGGCCGAGGATTTCGCCACTTTCACGCTGTGATAACGTTTTAGCCGCTCCTGCCGATAACTCAGCTAATAGAGAACGCTTTTTACGCTGAGGGCATGATGGATAACTTCCAGAAAGAGATCGACGACAGGGCTAACCTGACCCTGTCCAACCGTTTTGAGCTGCTGCTTTTCCGCCTCGGCGCGTCATCACAGAGCGACGCCTCGGAGCTGTACGGTATTAACGTTTTTAAGCTGCGGGAAATTGTCCCGATGCCGAGCTTCACCCGCCCCGCCGGAATTAAGCCGCCGCTGATGGGCATGGTGAACATTCGCGATCAAATCATTCCGGTTATCGACCTCGCTGCCGTGGCGGGCTGCAAACCTGCCACCGGCCTGAACATTCTGCTGATTACCGAATATGCCCGCAGCGTACAGGCCTTTGCCGTCGAATCCGTCGAGAACATTACCCGCCTCGACTGGACGCAGATCCATACCGCAGAGAAAGCGGTTAACGGAAAATACATCACCAGCATCGCCTGCCTCGACGATCACCAGGAGAGCAACAATCTGGCGATGGTTATCGACGTGGAGCAAATTCTTTACGACATCACCCCCTCCAATCACGATCTGCACGCCAAAGAGCTGAACCCGCGCAAGTTCAACATCAAGCCGGGCGCAACGGCGATTGTCGCCGAGGACTCGAAGGTGGCGCGCGCCATGCTGGAAAAAGGGCTGAAGGCGATGGACATCCCCGCGCAGCTGCACGTGACGGGCAAAGAAGCGTGGGAGAAAATCGAGCTTATCGCCCAGGAAGCGGCGAAGGAAGGCGTGCCGGTGAGCGATAAAATCGCCCTCGTGCTGACCGACCTCGAAATGCCGGAGATGGACGGCTTTACCCTGACCCGCAAAATCAAAACCGACCCACGGCTGCGCAATATTCCGGTGGTGATCCACTCATCGCTATCGGGGAACGCGAACGAGGACCATATTCGTAAGGTTAACGCCGATGGGTATGTGGCGAAGTTTGAAATTAACGAACTGGCGGCGGTGATTGAGCGCGTGCTGAATAAGGCGGCTGGGAGGGGGGAGAGTGGGCTGCATGCGGTGAGGTAGTCTGGTTTTACCCGCCAGCATGCTTTGCTGGCGGGTAAGATGGCAATAAATACCAGAAGGTAAACGATAAATTCAAATATTAGATTCAAAAATTTAGCTGTATGAATGACTAATACTATTTAAAATAGCTCCTTTATAAGATTCAAGGAAATATTAAAATTACAGTTATAAATTTAATAAAACCCCACTTCATTTCCCGCTGACATAAATAATCAGTAAACGTTGCAATTTTCGAATCAATATGGTTTAAACCTCCAATCAATTAGCTAAACCAATTATTATTTGTTTTTTTGGCGATGCAAAGCAATCATAATAGATCAATTTATTTTTTACCAAAAAAAACACTTGTCATAGTAACATCAATATAATTTAAAAATCATTAATGATATTATATATGTTACAGCCTCTTTGGTTTATATAATATATTATAGTGGAATATATAAAGTTAAAAACATTAACTACAAAATACGATTTACTTTTTTCACTCTGAAAAGAGAATAGAGCCGTGCCACCCGCGGCGTCGCTGCGCTCGGCCGGGCTACACTTGATTCTTGGTGCCCACGTCTGGTGCCGGGATGTCCTGATGTGGCCAGATAATCAAGCCGATTTACCCGAAATGGCGCGGCGTTCAGCTCAACAACCCCGCGCCAACGTTCACCGACAGCCCCAGAATCGCCAGATTGAACACAAAAGAGATAACCGAATGGAGCAATGTAATTTGCCGCATGTCGGTGGTTCCCGTCGCCACATCGGCGGTTTGTGACGCGACGGCGATGGTGAAGGAATAATAGAGAAAATCCCAGTAACCCGGTTCGCCGGGCTTTCCCGGAAAGATCATCGGCGTAACCTCTTCACTCCGATGCAGATAGTGGTGGTGAGCGTAATGCATGGCAAATGAGGTGGGAAGCAAGGCCCAGGATACCGTCAGCGTGGCGCCGGTTAACAGCAGATGCAGTACGCGTGGTGTTCCGGAAAGATGCTTAAGCGAAGTCAGCTCAATCAGGATCGCCAGGATGCTGACCAGACAGCCAATGATCACCATACCCAGCACCAACCCAGCGCTCTCGTCCTGCATTCTGGCTATATGTGGAATATCCCGAACATCGGTACGCAACATCAGAAACCACATAAAGAACAGATACAGCCACGCCAGCACATTCCAGCTAATCAACAGCCGTTGCAGATAACCCAGTCCGGATGGAAGGATGAAAAAGCAGATTACGCCAGCCAGAATAGCAACCAATAAACGCAAACGCGCGCGAAAGTAAGTACTGAAAGAAAGAGTCATGATGTAAGTGGCTTAGAAAAGGGACAATAACTAACTGTAGACCCAAAATTAGCACCTATTCTCGCAAATCTTCGCGAGTTGGCCCTTGAAAGCAGATGCTACCGATGTGGCAACTGCGAGGCTGGGTCAGCACAAAACGAATCGTTTCCCAGATAGAGCGCCCATTCATAAGACGCTCCCCATTCGGGATAGATTATCGACAGGTGCGTCCAACCCAGTCATGTCAAAATCCGGTGGATATAATCCGGTTACCCGTATGTTTTCTTTGGATAATTGTTTAGCGAGCTTTGTGGCAAATCCGCTTAAGCCATGTTTGCTGGCAAAAAAGTTGGGGGGGTGGCAGACAACCTTGAGCATGATACCCTATTCAAGGAAAAGCTATCGAAAACAGTGCGCCCCCTGTAGTCGCGGGACACACATAACGCTGCGCTTATTTAGTCTGCCATATTATGTTTTTCATAACTCTGAAGAGGTATCTATGATCCAATATTTTTCTGAAAAAAACACCCTTGAGAATAGAGCATTGCAAATATGGCAAATTCTTATCGGATTCGCTTATGAACGTAAGATAACTACATATGGAGAGATTGCTAATATTCTTGGTTATAAAGGTGCAGGTACGCTGGATCGCCAGCTAGGGCATATTCTTCACTTTTGTGCTCAAAACAAATTACCACCATTAAGTGTATTGGTTGTAAATTCTGAGACAGGGTTACCTGGAGATGGATTTGATACGACAGGTGACTTACATAAACAGAGAGAAAAAGTATTTAATTTTGACTGGTTTGATATTATCCCGCCAACACCAACTGAGTTTGCTTCAGCGTGGAAAATAGCAGAACAAAATGGCTTTAGTGTTCACTCATAACAACTCGATGAAATTGATAGCAATGCTCCCAACTTACTGATTAGTTGTATCAACCCAAGTTTAAGTTGAGAAACCTGGTAGATAGGACAGGATCAAACCGGATTGTCTGGTGCAGGCGAAGTCCGTAGCAAATGCGTAGCAATCCCCCATTGCAGCGCCGTACATTTCCCCTCATCCAGCTCAAAAGCAGAGTAGCTCGCGTTAGGTTGGGAATAGCGGGGGAAATTATCAATATTGCCTTCTTTCAGCATTGCCAGCACGCCCTGAAGAATATGCCCATGGGAAACAAGACATATCGTCTGGTGTTCTGCCGCGTTCTGTAAATGCTGCAAGAAGTACATAAGACGTCGGGTCGCCGTCAGCAAAGATTCACCACCGGGTGGGCAATACTCAGCATCAAGCCGAAATAACGCCTCAGCTTCATTGGGATAATGGCGAATGAAATCTGCTGAGTACATCCCTTCAAAGTGACCAAATCCCTGCTCTTTTAGCGCAGGTTCCGCCAACAGTGGGCAGCAGAGTCCCTCAGCAAGACTCAGCCCCATATGCCACGCGCGCCCCAATGGAGAGGCGTAAATACGGTCGATGGGGTACGCTTTTTCCAAAAGCGCTTCCAGTAACAATGACGTTTCACGCTGTCCGCGCGGCGTTAACGGGCTATCGCTATGCCCCTGAATGATCCCGGCATTATTCCATTGCGTTTCGGCGTGCCTTACCAATATGACTCTCATCGTAAAAAATGCATTACCCCGCCAGCGACCCAAAACTCACAATCCGCGACCTACCCAACTCCTTCGCCCGATACAGCGCCACGTCCGCGGCACGCAGCAAGTTATCGCTCTGGGCATGCTGCGGGTAGCTTGCCACGCCGATGGAAACGTCCACGTGGCCAATCTCCGCGCCGCTAAAACGCAGAACCAGTTCGCGCACGCCGTCGAAAATCTCGCGGGCGATGCGGTTAGCACCGTCGTCATCCATATCGTAGAGCAGCACCAGAAACTCTTCGCCGCCGTAGCGGAACGCCATGCCGCGGTCGTGCACTACACGCTGAATGGTGGAGGCGACGCTTTTAATCACGCCGTCACCCGCCTCGTGGCCGAAGCGGTCATTGATGTTTTTGAAGTGGTCGATGTCAATCATCAGGCAGCTTATCGGATCATCATTACGGACCGCGAGCCCCATCTGCGTCCGCAAAGTATCCTCCAGATGGTGACGGTTACGCAGGCCGGTCAGCGGGTCGTAGAGCGCTTTTTCCAGTAACGCATCGCGCAGGCGCTGTTTAGCTAACGCCAGGCCAAGCGCTTCTGCCATCAGCTCCAGGTAAGCCCGGGAAGGTGTGGTTTCTTCGTTGAGATTCTGGAAAGAGAGCAGACCGATGGCCTCGCCCTGGGCAATCAACGGCACGCACAGCGTATGGTCAAGACACGATTCAGGGAGGTGGTAGCAGCCGATATCCGGCTCGCCGTGTACCGGCGGGTGGCTTTGCCCGCGGCGCACCGCCCAGCACTCATCCGGGTGGAACGGCGTCGGTTCGCCCTGTGGCGATAGCCAGGAGGCCACGCAGCGCATCTGCCACGGGTCTTTGTCGAGGATATAGAGCCTTCCCGCTACCCCTGGCGCAATATTGGGAGCGAAGAGTTCCGCCACGTTCACCACGTCGTCAAAACACTCGCACCCTTGTAGGCGCTGAGTCATGCGCGCCAGCAGTTCACGTATCGCCCAGTCGGCATCGCGCTGCCGTTCAAGCTGCTGCCGCACCAGGCCGTTTTCGCGGAAAATGCGGATCGCCTGCGCCATGTCGCCGATTTCATCAATCTGTTTAAAGTTAGGCGTTTCAACGGCGTAGTCCTGAGAGGCCAGGCGATGCACTACATCGCTAAGCCGCACTACCGGGCGCAGCACGCGGCGTTTTAATATAAAACCGAGGACAAATAAAAACAGCAGCGCCGTCAGCCCAACCATCACCTCGGATAGCGTGCGCAGGATACGGGAGTCGCGGGTTGCTTCCTGAACTGCGCGTAGCGCGCGTCCATCGAGCAACTGCCGGAAATGGTCTATCCGCTCCTGTGCGCGGTCGAGCTCTTGCTCATACACTTTGCCATACAGCAGCGAGACGGCCAGCGGTGCCTCGTTGTGCGCTAAGTTGGCGAGCGCGGTTTGCTGTTCGTCCTGCAGCTCATCAACAATCTGTAGCCCTTCATGCAGCAATGCCAGCTCTTCCCCCGTCGCCCCGGCGTCCTTCAGCTTTGACAGTCGCTGTTCAATATCAACCTGCTGCTTTTCCCGCTGGTGATATTCGCTCAGCACCTCAGGGTCTTTATTCACCACGTACAGACGTGCCAGGTCGGAAAGCGACCAGGCATCGCCGTCCACTTCATCCGTCAATTGGTCGAACTGCAGACGCTGCTGCACCGCCTGCCGTTCGGCGTTATCCGCGCTGGAGGCCATCAGCATGACGATACCGGAAACAATCGTCAGGCATACCGTTGCGCCGTAGGCCCAGTTGGTTATTGTGGCAATTCTCACCTGTCGGTTCCTTCTATAACCTGAAATCACGGGGCATGATTGAAATTATAGGAAACGCCTGATTTCTCGTGAGAATAAAAAGGCGACCTCAGGCCGCCTTTTGCTATTTCGTGATCATCATACCTCGGGCGGATTCTTGCCCTCTTCGATAAATTCTTCGTCAAGCCCCTCCACATTCCCCGCGTGGTCACGCCCGGAGAAGAGATTCCAGCAGGCGAGGAACAGCGCGGCGATAAGCGGCCCTATCACAAAGCCGTTAATACCGTAAATTTCCATGCCGCCAATGGTGGTGATAAGAATCAGGTAATCCGGCATTTTGGTGTCTTTCCCCACCAGCAGCGGACGCAGAATGTTGTCCACCAGCCCAACAATAATCACGAAGAAGCCGACGATAAACAGCCCCTGCCACACCTGCTGGGTAGCAAAGAGGAAAATCGCTGCCGGCACCCAGATAATCGCCGAGCCCACGGCAGGCACCAGAGAGAGGAAGGCCATCAGCGCCCCCCACAGTACGCTGCCGTCAATGCCGACAATGGCGAAGGCAATGCCGCCGAGCGTCCCCTGCACCACCGCGACCACCGCCGTGCCCTTGACCGTTGCTCGTGTTACACCAACAAACTTGGCAAACAGGTGCTGCTTCACAAAATCGGTTAGCGGGAGTGAGTCAAGGATCTGGTGCACCAGATACGGCCCGTCTTTCAGTAAGAAGAACAGCAGGTAGAGCATGATGCCGAAGCTGATAGCAAAACCGAAGGTGCCTTTACCAATCAGGAACGCGCTTCCAGCGAGATACTGCCCACCGGCCAGCGCCACCTCGGAGAGTTTTTTCTGGATCTGGGCGACGTTATCCAAGTTGTGCTCTATCAGGAATCCGCGCGCCCAGTGCGGAAGATGGGAAAAGAGGCTGGCTATCACCTGCGGGAAGCGCGTGTTGTTCTCCTGTAGCTTGGTGTAAACCACATTCAGTTCGAGCGCCAGCGAGGAGAGGATCACCATCAGTGGAATAAAAACGATCAGACAGATAATGCCGATAGTCAGCAGCGAGGCCAATCCGTTACGATCGCCCAGTGCGCTGCGCAGTTTGTTTTTCACCGGGTTAAAGACGACCGTGAGGATCGCGGCCCACAGAATCGCGGAAAAGTACGGCGATAATACATCAAAGAATGCCCAGGTCACGAGCGCGAGAATGAAAATGAAAAAGCCTTTGGTCAATCCGTTAAAACGCATTAGTGAGTCCTGTTGCGGGGAAACTGTCTCGACTATAGAAGCGTTTAGCCGGATTTACCAGGTAACAATGAAGCAACATTTCATTCTCCTAACGCACGAGTAACCGCGCCAGGTATCCTACAAAGACCGTTTTCCGGCACACTTACCGGAAGACACAACGGGAGGAAGCATGTCAGAAGTACTCAACGAGAACGAACTAACGCTTATTGCCCAACGCCTGCAGGCGCTTGCCCAGACCGGGCTAACCTACACCAGGGACGTCTACGACCGCGAACGCTATGAAGACCTGATGGGAATTGCAGAACGATTATTAACCGCGCGTTTTGATCTCCCCGTAGAAACGCTGCAAAACCTGCATAAGGTGGACACCGGCTATGCCACGCCGAAAACCGACGTCCGCGCGATTATTCTGCATGAAGGCAAGCTGTTGATGGTGCAGGAAGCCGACGATGAAGGCTGGAGCCTGCCGGGCGGCTGGGCTGATATTGGCGATAGCCCCACGGAAGCGGTGGAGCGTGAAGTGCGCGAAGAGACCGGGCTTGAGGTGAAAGTGAGCCGTCTGCTCGGCGTGTGGGATCGCAATCAGCATGGCCACCCGCCCTACCCCTGGCATGTCTACAAGCTGATTTTCCTGTGCGAGACGCAGGGCGGCGAGCTTGCCGTCAGCCATGAATCGCTGGATGTCGCCTACGTTGACCCAGACAATCTGCCGCCGCTCTCCCTGACGCGCATCGTGCCGGAAGAGATCCACGCCAGTATCCGTAGCGTGCACGAAAATAAGCCTACGTGGTGCGATTAAGCTTGTGAGAACCATCCGGCAATAAAAAACCCCGCATCGCGGGGTTTTTTCACATCGGTAACGATGGATTACATCAACGGCATCGCTTTCTGCACAATGCTAATCAGCGGCTGCGGATAAATACCCAGCACCAGCACCAGCAGTGCGGAGATAAGCACCACGATACCGCCCGCGCTGTACTGCCAGTTAGACGGCGCATCGCGGTTTGGTTTTTCCGGTGCGCTCAGGTACAGGCTCACCGCAACGCGCAGATAGTAGTAGAGGCCAATCGCGGAACCGACCACCACCGCGCCAACCAGCCACCACAGGTGCGCCTGGACACCGACGGCCAACACGTAGAACTTACCGATAAAGCCAAGGGTCATCGGGATACCGGCCAGAGACAGCATCATCACGGTCATCACGGCGGCCAGAATCGGACGGTGCCAGAACAGACCACGGTAGGAGTACAGAGAATCTGCATCAGGGCCACGGTATGGGCTCGACATCAGGCTGACAACGCCGAATGCGCCGAGGCTGCTGAACAGATAACCCGCCAGATAAACGCCAACGGCTTCCATCGACATCTCGCCGCTGTGCAGCGCAATCAGCGCCACCAGCAGGTAACCGAGGTGAGAAATGGAGGAATAACCGAGCAGACGTTTGATATTGGTCTGGCTCAGCGCCATCAGGTTACCGAAGATGATGGAAGCGAAGGCGATGAGGCCCAGCACCACGCGTACCGCTTCGCTATCACCAACCGGCGCGTACAGGAACAGACGCATCACGACACCGAAGATAGCAATCTTGCTGGCGGTTGCCAGGAAGGTAGATACCGGCGCAGGCGCACCCTGATAAACGTCCGGCGTCCACAGGTGGAACGGTACCAGAGACAGTTTAAAGCCGAGGCCAACAATCATCATCCCCAGGCCTGCCAGCAGCAGCGGTTCGTGCAGCATGTTGTCGCTGAGGCTCTTACCGAGCGCCAGGAACGACAGGTCACCGGACTGCGCGTACAGCAGCGCCATACCGAATAACAGGAACGACGATGCGGCGGCGGACAGAATGGTGTACTTGATGCTCGCTTCCAGAGAACGTTTCTGACGGAACGCGTAACCAATCAGGCCAAACAGCGGCAGGGAAATCAGTTCAATACCGAGGAACAGCGCCGCCAGGTGATTGGCGTTCGCCAGCAGAATGCCACCGAGGGCCGCAATCAGCACCAGCAGGTAGAACTCTTCCTTGTTGTCGGTATAGCCCTCAAGCCACGGATAGGCAAAGGTACAGGTCGCAAGGCTCGCCAGCAGCACCAGGCCAGTATAGAGCATCGCGTAAGCGTCAACGCGCATCAGCGGCGTGACGTCCATTGCCCCACCCTGGCCAACAAACCAGAGCGAGACCAGCGCGGCGTTAAGACCAATGACCGACAGCGTGGCATTGAGGAAGTGATTGCGTCGCCACGCAATGGAGAGCATCACAACCACCACCGTCAAGCCGACGATCAGCAGCGGTAATAGCGCGATCAGTTGTTGTGGAGTTATTGTCATGGCGAATTACGGCCTTGTAGTAGAAACAGAATTAACAAACCACTGCTGGATGTTACTCATCGCAGAATGTGACGTGTCCAGAATCGGCTGCGGATAGAAGCCCAGCAGAACCAGAAGCACGACCAGCAACAGGACGATAAACAGCTCGCGCAGCGACATCCCTGGCAGTTCTTTTGCCGCGATTTCACTCTTCGCTTTACCAAAGTACGCACGGTGCAGCATCGCCAGCGAGTAAACAGAGGCGAACACCAGACCGAAGGTCGAAATCACCGTAATCGTCGGAACGACATGGTAGCTGCCGAACAGGATCATGAATTCGCCGACGAAGTTACCGGTACCCGGCATCCCCAGCGTACAGACCGCGAAGAACAGCGACAGCGCAGGCAGCCATTTAATTTTGCTCCACAGACCGCCCATTTGACGCATGTCGCGGGTATGCAGACGCTCGTAAAGCTGACCACACAGGATGAACAGGCCGGCTGCGGACAGACCGTGCGCAATCATCTGAATCACCGCGCCCTGGTACGCCAGCTGGCTGCCGGTGTAAATAGCAATCAGCACGAAGCCCATGTGGGAAACGGAGGTATAGGCAATCAGACGTTTGATGTCGTACTGCGTGAACGCCATCCATGCGCCGTAGAAGATACCAATCACACCCAGCCACATGGCGATAGGCGCGAACTCGGCAGACGCGTTCGGGAACAGCGGCAGCGCGAAGCGCAGCAGACCGTAGGCCGCGGTTTTCAGCAAGATACCGGCGAGGTCAACGGAACCTGCGGTTGGTGCCTGCGAGTGCGCGTCAGGCAGCCAGCCGTGCAGCGGCACGACAGGCATTTTCACCGCGAAGGCGATGAAGAAGCCGAGCATCAGCAGATATTCCACGCCGTGGGACATAGGCGTCTTCAGCAGGTCCTGATAGTCGAAGGTCCATACGCCGGTCGCGTTGTGGTGAACGAACACCAGCGCCAGAATGGCAATCAGCATCACCAGACCGCTCGCCTGGGTATAGATGAAGAACTTGGTAGCCGCCGTGATACGCGTTTTACCGTCGGATGCCTTGTGGCCCCACAGCGCGATCAGGAAGTACATCGGCACCAGCATCATCTCCCAGAAGAAGAAGAACAGGAACATGTCGATGGCCAGGAACACGCCGATTACGCCGCCCAGGATCCACATCAGGTTGAGGTGGAAGAAGCCCTGGTATTTCTGGATTTCATTCCAGGAACAGAGCACCGCCAGCACACCCAGCAGACCGGTCAGGACCACCATCAGCAGCGACAGACCGTCGAGCGCCAGGTGGACGTTGATACCAAAGCGTGGGATCCACGGCAGAATAAACTCAGACTGCCACTGCGGCAGGCCGGTGGATTGGGTGAGTGAGTAGCCGCCCTGCAGCCACAGCTGCAGGCCAAGCGCCAGCGTCAGTCCCATGGTAATCAGCGCTATCCAGCGCGGCATCTTCACGCCAAAGCGTTCGGTCTGCCAGCAGAGGAAACCGCCAATAAAGGGAATCAGTATTAGCCAGGGTAATAACATGGCAATTCATTTCCTTATTAATCTATCCGGAGGCGACAATGCCTACCAGAACAGGAAAACAGCACGACATTTTCATGGGGAGGAAGCTCCTCCCCAACGAATTAACGCAATACCATCAACAACGCCAGCACCACCACGGCACCGATGCTCATTGACGCAACATACCAGCGCAGGTACCCGTTCTCGCTCAGCACCAGGCCTTTGCCTGCGAAGCGGGAGAGGATAGCGGGAATGTTCATCAAGGCATTGAGCGGGTCGCGCTTCAGCAGCCAGGCGATGCCAAGGAACGGCTTCACGAACACCTTGTCGTACAGCCAGTCAAAGCCCCAGGCGTTATACCACCAGGTCCCCAGCAGACGGCCAGGCGCGCTGTTGGCGATGGAGGTCACCAACGTGCGTTTGCCCAGCCACAGCCATGCGGCAATCAGGATACCGGCAATCGCTACCACACCTGACGTGATTTCCAGGGTCAGCACGCGGCCATGTTCCAGTTCAGTCGTCGCCGGCAGTACGCCGTGCAGCGGTGGCACAATCAGCGCGCCGATAAAGGTCGACAGGATCATCAGCACAATCAGCGGCAGGTGGTGGGTAATCCCCTTCCCTGCGTGCGCGTGGATCTGCTCTTTACCGTGGAAGACGATGAAGATCATACGGAAGGTATAGAGCGAGGTCATGAACGCACCGACCAGACCCGCTACCATCAGATTGATATGACCGTTGGCCATCGCACCGGCAAGGATTTCGTCTTTACTGAAGAAGCCCGCGGTAATCAGCGGCAGCGCGGAGAGCGCGGCACCACCGACCAGGAAGCAGGCATACACCAGCGGAATAGACTTACGCAGACCACCCATCTTGAAGATGTTCTGTTCGTGATGGCAGGCCAGAATCACCGAGCCGGACGCCAGGAACAGCAGCGCTTTGAAGAACGCGTGAGTCATCAGGTGGAAAATCGCCGCATCCCATGCCTGTACGCCAAGCGCCAGGAACATGTAGCCAATCTGGCTCATGGTGGAGTAAGCAAGAACGCGTTTGATGTCGGTTTGTACCAGCGCGGCAAAGCCTGCCAGCACCAGCGTGACCGCCCCAACAATACCGACCAGATGCAGCACTTCCGGCGTCAGCAGGAACAGGCCGTGAGTACGCGCAATCAGGTAAACGCCGGCGGTGACCATGGTCGCCGCGTGGATCAGCGCAGATACTGGGGTTGGGCCAGCCATCGCGTCCGCAAGCCAGGTCTGCAACGGCAACTGCGCGGATTTACCAACCGCACCGCCCAGCAGCATCAGGGTTGCCCACATCAGCATGTTGTTGCCTGCCGCGAAGTGCGCCGGCGCCAGTTCAACCATTTCGCGGAAGTTCAGCGTGCCCAGCTCGTTGTAGAGAATGAACAGCGCGAACGCCAGGAATACGTCACCGACACGGGTCACAACGAAGGCTTTCATTGCCGCAGCGCCATTCTTCGGGTCGGTGTAGTAGAAACCGATCAGCAGATAGGAGCACAGGCCCACGCCTTCCCAGCCGAGGTACATCAACAGCAGGTTATCGGCCAGCACCAGAACGACCATGCTCGCGATAAACAGGTTGGTGTAGGCGAAGAAGCGAGAGTAGCCCTCTTCACCGCGCATATACCAGGAGGCAAACATGTGGATCAGGAAGCCCACGCCGGTTACCACGGAGAGCATGGTCAGCGACAGGCCGTCCAGCACCAAGTTGAAACCGATGTTGAAATCACCGACGGACATCCACGTCCACAGCGGCAGGCTGAACGCCTGCTTGCCGTTGGCGAAGAAGTCGACACCTGCGTACGCGGTCACCAGCGCCGACAGGCCAATCGACCCCATCCCTACGGTGGCGGCCAGGTTTTCTGACCAGCGCCCACGGGAGAAGGCCAGCAGGACGAAGCCAATGAACGGGAAAATAATGGTTAAGGCAAGCATGTTCATCCGCGCAACTCACTTACTGAATCGATGTTCAGGTTCTGGCGGCGACGATGGAGCTGCAGCAGCAGCGCCAGGCCAATACTCGCTTCCGCAGCGGCAAGCGTAATGGCGAGGATATACATCACCTGACCGTCGGTCTGGCCCCAGTAGCTGCCGGCGACCACGAAGGCCAGCGCGGCGGCGTTAATCATAATTTCCAGCCCAATCAGCATAAACAGCAGGTTGCGGCGGATAACCAGACCGGTTAAACCCAGCACGAATAAAATCGCCGCGAGGATCAGCCCATGTTGTAAAGGAATCATGCGTGTTCCTCCGTTTTCCTTTTCGCGCTATCGCCAGCACGGTTGCTCAACACTTCGCCCATGCGGTCTTCACGACCGATATGGAAGGCCACAACCAGACCCGCCAGCAGCAGCATCGATGCCAGTTCAACCGCCAGCACGTACGGCCCGAACAGGGCGATACCGACTTCTTTCGCGCTGATAGCGTTACCCTCAATGCCCTGGTCGTTCAGGCCCATGATGGCGTAGACCATCACCGCCAGCAGCACGGCGGACAGTACTGCCGGGCCAATCCAGATTTGCGGCTTCAGCCACTGACGTTCCTGAGCAACTTCAGCGCCGCCCAGGTTCAGCATCATCACCACGAAGACGAACAGCACCATGATGGCGCCCGCATAAACGATGATCTCCAGCGCCCCGGCGAAGTACGCGCCCAGCGAGAAGAACACCCCGGCGATAGCCAGCAGCGAGACAATCAGATACAGCAGCGCGTGTACCGGGTTAGTGTGCGTAATCACTCGCAGGGTCGCGAGGACAGCAATCAGGCCACAGATATAAAAAGCGAATTCCATTGCCCCTCTCCTTACGGTAACAGGCTCTTGACGTCGATAGGCTTAGCTTCGTTCTCTGCTTCGCCCTTATCTTTGCCGTCGATTGCCATACCCGCCATCCGGTAGAAGTTATATTCCGGGTATTTGCCCGGACCGGAAATCAGCAGATCCTCTTTTTCGTACACCAGATCCTGACG
>NZ_CABTJS010000125.1:0-22306 GCF_902485085.1 uncultured Kluyvera sp. | reverse complement strand
CGTCTGGAAGGTTACCGTAACTTCTGTAACAAGCTGTGGAACGCCAGCCGCTTCGTGCTGATGAACACCGAAGATCAGGATTGCGGCTTCAACGGCGGCGAAATGACCCTGTCTCTGGCGGACCGCTGGATCCTGGCTGAATTCAACCAGACCGTTAAAGCGTACCGTGAAGCGCTGGATAACTTCCGCTTCGACATCGCTGCAGGCATCCTGTACGAGTTCACCTGGAACCAGTTCTGCGACTGGTATCTGGAGCTGACCAAGCCTGTTATGACCGGTGGTTCCGAGTCTGAACTGCGCGGCACCCGTAATACGCTGGTGACCGTGCTGGAAGGTCTGCTGCGCCTGGCGCACCCAATCATTCCATTCATTACCGAAACCATCTGGCAGCGCGTGAAAGTGATTTGTGGCAACACCGCAGATACCATCATGCTGCAGCCGTTCCCGGAATATAACGCGGCTCAGGTAGACGAAGCGGCGCTGGCCGATACCGAATGGCTGAAGCAGGCGATTGTTGCCGTACGTAACATCCGCGCGGAAATGAACATCGCCCCGGGCAAACCGCTGGAGCTGCTGCTGCGTGGTTGCAGCACCGACGCAATGCGTCGCGTGAACGACAACCGTAGCTTCCTGCTGAACCTGGCGCGTCTGGAAAGCATCACCGTGCTGCCAGCCGATGACAAAGGCCCGGTCTCCGTGACCAAAATCATCGACGGCGCCGAGCTGCTGATCCCGATGGCTGGCCTCATCAACAAAGAAGATGAGCTGGCGCGTCTGGCAAAAGAAGTCGCGAAAATCGAAGGTGAGATTGCCCGTATCGAAGGCAAGCTCTCCAACGAAGGTTTCGTTGCTCGCGCACCGGAAGCGGTAATCGCCAAAGAGCGTGAGAAGCTGGACGGTTACGCGGAAGCCAAAGCGAAGCTGATTGAGCAGCAGGCGGTCATCGCCGCGCTGTAAAAATCGTACCCGTACGTTTGCCGGATGGCGCTACGCTTATCCGGCAAACGGTTTCGAGTAGCCCGGACGAGGCGCGTTAGCGCCGACTCCGGGTTATCCACGGTACGGTTCCAACCTCCTGAATTATCCTCGCTTGCACTCCCCCTCCCCGCAGTGTTATTAACTGCATATGTTCCACGTTTATGTCATGAGTTCGCTATGAGTGTCATTACCCCTGTCTTTGCGACGCTGCGTCGCCTTACGGCCGACGACAACGCCGCGATTGCCAACGTTATCCGCCAGGTCTCCGCCGAGCACGGCCTGACCGCCGATAAAGGCTACACGGTGGCCGACCCCAATCTGGATGAGCTGTTCCAGGTTTACAGCCAGCCGGGCGCGGCCTACTGGGTGGTTGAGCAGAATGGTCAGGTGGTAGGTGGCGGCGGCGTTGCGCCATTGGGCTGTAGCGAACCGGATATCTGCGAGCTGCAAAAGATGTACTTCCTGCCGAGCGTACGCGGTCAGGGGCTGGCGAAAAAGCTGGCACTGATGGCGCTTGAGTACGCCCGTGAGCAGGGGTTTAAGCAGTGTTATCTTGAAACGACGGCGTTTCTGACCGAAGCCATTCGCCTCTATGAACATCTGGGATTCGAACATATCGCCGAACCGCTGGGCTGCACCGGGCATGTCGACTGTGAAGTGCGGATGTTAAAACCCCTTTAAGCGCACTCAAAGGGGCATTTGATTTACTGCATCTCGGGTGAGACGGCAAGACGAATCACGCCAGCCGCGTTGGCTGGCGGCAATGCCACAACCTGATTCCAGAAACTCTGTACCAGATCGCAGGCGATCTTCTCTTTTCCCACCCCTTTACTCGGGTCAGACATAATCTCAACATCCTGGCCGAAGTTCTGCATCAGCGCCGGACCCAGTTTTTGCATATCGAGTAGCGCCTGGTGCTTTTCCTGCGCGGTGACGGTGTGCTTGTCAGGGCCATAGGCTGCACGCATCATCCGGGCGTCACTCTCCATCCGGCGTTCGAGAATATCCCGTGATATCAGGTGTACGGGGTTAATTCCCCCTTTAACCGCCGGGAAGAGAAAGCGGAAGCACTCATCAGCACCGGCCTTTTCCACCGCGGCCATCTGCTCCAGGTTGATCTTCATATACTCCACCACGTTGGCATCAGGTGCCTGCTGTAGTCTCGCCATCTGCAGTTGCAGCACCTGCGGCTGGATGGCATCGATCACCTGTTGTTCGCTGCTGCCTGCTTCTTTCATCTGTACGGCCTGGCCACGAATACGCTCCCAGAATGCGGGATCTTGTTCTTTGATAACCTGGAAGGTTGGCATTTTCAGCATCGCATTTTCAAACTTCTGCGATTCGGTCATGCCGTATTCCGGGCTCTCACGCGGAATAAGGTAGTGCACATCAAACAGGTTCCAGGCGACGATGGCAACGACAAATATCACCCCGCCCGCGACCTTACCAATCCAGCCTTTTTTACGAAAAACGCCAACGATAATGGCGATAATGACCCCGATATACCCTGCCAGTAATACGTGTGCCCAGTTCATTGATTATCCTTAGCCAAATCGATAAATATGTCGGGAATTATTCTTTCCCGTACTGTATGTCGATTATTGCGGCAAAGGTGAGGTATTTCCAGCCACCAGATTTTTCTGCCGAACTATGCGGGCACGCCGCTATGAAAGCGGAACTCGTCATCCGGTGAAGTGATGAGCGACGCTTCAACTTCACCAAAGAAACGCACCCGCTCGCTGATATCGCCGTCAGCGATTTGCTGCGCTAGCGTCAGATAGTCCTGATAGTGCCGTGCTTCAGAACGCAGCAGCGACAGGTAAAACGCCTGCAGATCGTCATCCAGGTACGGCGCCAGCGCGGCAAAGCGTTCGCAGGAGCGGGCTTCGATGTATGCGCCGCAAATCAGCTTATCAATCAGGGTCAGCGGCTCGTGCGTGCGCACCTCTTTGAGCATCCCTTTGGCGTAGCGACTGGCGGTGATTTTCACGTACGGAATATTGCGTTTTAGCATCGCTTCACGCACCTGCGAGAAGTGGTGCAGCTCCTCTTTAATCAGCAACACCATGCTGTCGATAAGCTGCCGTCCCCACGGGTCGTCGGTCTGCGGCATCACACTTTTGTTAATCTGCTTATTCAGCGCGGCGAAATCGGGCTCCTCGCCCTCGCGAAAGGTAAAAGCCTCATACGGTTTCAGCCAGTCGAGCAGCGCCTGCGCGCCGTCTTTATCCGCCACATATTTACGCACCAGCAGCATCGCGGTTTGCGCTGCTTTTAGCTCACAGACTAGATGGTCGGTCAGCAGCAGAGGAAGATTGGTCGGATCGCGGGCTTTATCGAGCCACGTCTGAGGCGTTTTGCAGTGCAGGAAGTTGAGAACCGGGGAGAGTATTTGCGGGTAATCCATACCAAAATCCTTGCCCGACGGCAGCTGGCGCTGCCGTCGGGTATGAGATGACTTAGTGGCGAACGCCGTCGTCTTCTTCGTCGACAAAATCTTCGTCGTCGTCATCGCCTTCTTCGCCGTTCGGGTCTTCGTAGTAGGTTCCCCAACCGTCGTATTCCACTTCAAACTTCTCAGCCAGGTTCATCAACTGCTCAACCTGCGCGTCAATCAGCTCCGCATTCAGCGCGCTTTCGCTCAGAATATCGCAGCAGATCACGGTGTCGCCTTCTTCCACTTCCAGCTCTTCCGGTTCCGTCACTTCGTAGCCCAGCTTGAACGCTTCTACCGCCGCTTTCTCCAGACTTTCGAAATCGTCTGCGGAGAGGTGATGTTCGATGGTATACAGCGCGTCAGGATCGCTGCCGTCTTCCAGCAGCTCTTCAATGATCAGGCGGGTCTCTTCGCGCTGTTCTTCCAGATGTTCAGGGTTTGCCATGGCTCGTTCCTCATAATGTGGCTGATACTCTTATTGTCACATACCGTTGCCATTGCCTCCACCTTTCCGATAAAGATTTGTTATTGGGGTTGCAAATGAATATTCATACATATAAAGTGAATTTTAATTCAATAAGTGGCTTAAGCCAGGTGAGGGAATTATGTCTACTCTGTATAAAAAGAACTTCTTAAAATTACTCGATTTTACCCCAGCAGAAATCACCACCATGCTGCAGCTCGCGGCAAAACTAAAAGCGGATAAAAAAAGCGGCACGGAGTCGCCGAACCTGACCGGTAAAAACATCGCGCTCATCTTCGAAAAAGACTCAACCCGTACACGATGCTCTTTCGAAGTTGCCGCATACGATCAGGGCGCTCGCGTCACTTATCTTGGTTCCAGCGGCAGCCAGATTGGCCACAAAGAATCCATTAAAGACACCGCTCGCGTACTGGGCCGCATGTACGACGGCATCCAGTACCGTGGCTACGGCCAGGAAGTGGTAGAAACGTTAGCAGAGTATTCCGGCGTGCCGGTGTGGAACGGCCTGACTGATGAATTCCACCCAACCCAGCTGCTGGCGGATCTGCTGACCATGCAGGAACACCTGCCGGGCAAAGCGTTCAACGAAATGACGCTGGTTTATGCAGGCGATGCGCGTAACAACATGGGCAACTCGATGCTGGAAGCCGCGGCGCTAACTGGTCTGGATCTGCGTCTGGTGGCACCACAGGAGTGCTGGCCAGAAGCGAGCCTGGTGGCGGAATGCAAAGCGCTGGCGCAGAAGAACGGCGGTAACGTTACCCTGACGGAAGATATCGCCGCTGGCGTCAAAGGCGCAGACTTTATCTACACCGACGTGTGGGTATCGATGGGCGAAGCCAAAGAGAAGTGGGCAGAGCGTATTGCGCTGCTGCGTGGCTATCAGGTGAATAGCGCGATGATGAAGCTGACCGGCAATCCGCAGGTGAAATTCCTGCACTGTCTGCCTGCGTTCCATGATGACCAGACCACGCTGGGCAAGAAAATGGCCGCTGAATACGGCATGCACGGCGGGATGGAAGTGACCGATGAGGTGTTTGAATCTCCAGCCAGCATCGTGTTCGATCAGGCAGAAAACCGGATGCACACCATCAAAGCGGTAATGGTCGCAACGCTGAGCAAGTAAATTCAACACGTAGCCCGGCCGAGCGCAGCGACGCCGGGAAAACCCCGGAGTCGGAGCTATCGCTCCTCGTCCGGGCTACCGATTGGTGTAGGCCGAATACTATCCGGCAATCCGTTCGTTACTCAACGAGCAGCTTAATAACCGCTTTACGCACTTTCGCAGGCTGTCCCACCGCGCACAGCGGCTTGTGGACTTCACCCGGGTAGAACACCACGAAGTCACCTTCGCTCATCACCACCATCTTTTCCTGTACGCCTTCCGGCAGAAAGGCGATGTCTTTGTCCGCCAGCCAGTCGGTATCCGGCGCGCCCGCAGGCTGGGTGCTAAACGCCATTCCTTCCTGACCTTTCAACACCACCTGGATATCCAGATAACGCGCATGATACTCCGCACGACGGTCGGCAAACGGCTCGGTCATGTTTTCAGAGATCATATAAAACAGGCGGTTGCCGTCGATATCATATTTCCCTTCCGGGGTAGCATCGGTAACGTTCGCCATAAGATGGATGATGGCCTGACGCAGCTCTTCCGGCAGCCAGGACTGAAGGTGATGGATGTTGCCAATAATCATGATGACTCCACGAATAAAACAATGTTTCAATTTTCAGTTGTTATACGTAAATTCGCGTTACCATACCAGTACTTTTTATCATGACTCTCCAGCCTTGCCGGTTTAGCGCACACTTTGCATAGCACGTGTAAAAGACGAATTTAAATTCATAAAAATCGAATACTCATTCTATGAGAATCGTTTTCGTTGATTAAAATGTGAATCAGGCGCTTGATTGCCGGATAAAGCTGCGTATAATGCCACCCGTTTTGCCGGGAGGAATTATGGTTCAGTGTGTACGACATCGCGTCTTACCGCGTCTGAAAACAGACGCTGGCCTGCCGTTTTTCCTTTCCGTAGCATCCGTATTCGTAAAGCCCCTTATTTAAGGGGCTTTTTTTTTGCGCCGTCGTCAGGAGCTAAACATGGCTAATCCGCTGTATCAAAAACACATCATTTCCATAAACGATCTCAGCCGCGAAGACCTTGAACTGGTTTTGGCGACCGCCGCCAGCCTGAAAGCGAACCCACAGCCGGAGCTACTGAAGCACAAAGTTATCGCCAGCTGTTTCTTCGAGGCCTCGACGCGCACCCGTCTCTCTTTTGAAACCTCGATGCACCGCCTGGGGGCCAGCGTGGTTGGCTTCTCCGACAGCGCCAACACCTCACTCGGTAAGAAAGGTGAAACCCTCGCCGATACCATTTCGGTTATCAGCACCTACGTTGATGCCATCGTAATGCGCCACCCGCAGGAAGGCGCAGCGCGTCTGGCGACCGAGTTTTCCGGCAATATTCCGGTGCTGAACGCCGGTGACGGCGCGAACCAGCACCCTACCCAGACGCTGCTGGATCTGTTCACCATTCAGGAAACTCAGGGCCGCCTGGAGAACCTGAACATCGCCATGGTTGGCGACCTGAAATATGGCCGCACCGTCCACTCGCTGACCCAGGCGCTGGCGAAGTTTAATGGCAACCGTTTCTACTTTATCGCTCCGGACGCGCTGGCGATGCCACAGTACATCCTCGATATGCTCGATGAGAAAGGCATCGTCTGGAGCCTGCATAGCGCCATCGAAGAAGTGATGGCAGAAGTCGATATTCTCTACATGACTCGCGTACAGAAAGAGCGCCTCGACCCGTCCGAATACGCCAACGTCAAAGCGCAGTTTGTCCTGCGCGCGGCGGATCTGGTCGGCGCACGCGACAATATGAAAGTGCTGCACCCGCTGCCACGCATTGATGAGATCACCACCGATGTCGATAAAACGCCGCATGCCTGGTACTTCCAGCAGGCCGGCAACGGCATCTTCGCCCGCCAGGCGTTACTGGCACTGGTACTGAATAGCGAACTGGCTCTGTAAGGGGGAAATGACGATGACACACGATAACAAATTACAAGTAGAAGCCATCAAACGCGGCACCGTAATCGACCATATCCCGGCGCAGGTGGGCTTTAAGCTGCTGACCCTGTTTAAGCTGACAGAAACCGACCAGCGCATCACCATTGGCCTGAACCTACCGTCCGGTGAAATGGGTCGTAAAGACCTGATCAAAATCGAAAATACCTTCCTGACCGACGAGCAGGTCAACCAGCTGTCGCTATACGCGCCAGAGGCGACCGTTAACCGCATCGATAACTATGAAGTGGTGGGCAAATCTCGCCCGAGCCTGCCGGAGCGCATTGAGAGCGTGCTGGTATGCCCGAACAGCAACTGTATCAGCCATGCGGAACCCGTTTCCTCTAGCTTCGCAGTGAAAAAACGCGCTGATGACGTTGCACTCAAATGCAAATACTGCGAAAAAGAGTTTTCTCATTATGTGGTGCTGGCCAACTAATTGCGGTTGGTATTGAAATGTTGCCTCTCTATAATGGCTAACACCTTAATACTGCAGTTCATCTGGAGATATCATGAGCAAAACTATTGCGACGGAAAATGCACCAGCAGCTATCGGTCCATATGTTCAGGGCGTTGACCTGGGCAGCATGGTAATCACTTCCGGTCAGATCCCGGTAGACCCGAAAACCGGCAGCGTGCCGGAAGACGTATCTGCTCAGGCGCGTCAGTCGCTGGAAAACGTGAAAGCTATCGTTGAGGCCGCTGGCCTGAAAGTTGGCGATATCGTGAAAACCACCGTATTCGTAAAAGATCTCAACGATTTCGCGACCGTTAACGCCACTTACGAAGCGTTCTTCAACGAGCACAATGCCACCTTCCCAGCGCGTTCTTGCGTTGAAGTGGCGCGCCTGCCGAAAGACGTGAAGATTGAAATCGAAGCGATTGCCGTTCGTCGCTGATTGCACGCAGTATGAAGAAAAGGCAGCCGATGGCTGCCTTTTTTGTTTTAGTGCAGTGGGTTTCCCGGCGGCGCTTCGCTTGGCCGGGCTACGCTAGACAGAGCACCTCACCGCTTACTGCCAACCGTAACGGCGGGTGAAGAACCCTTTCACCATCTGCGTGAAGGTCATGTACCCCACCAGAATCGCCACCAGCCACGGGAAGTAGCTCAGCGGCAGCGCTTCTAATTGCAGATAGCTTGCCAGCGGTGAGAACGGCAGCGCAATACCAATCGCCATCACCAGCAGCGTCATAGCGAACAGTGGCCATGCGGCGCGGCTCTGCACGAACGGGATGCGGCGGGTACGAATCATATGCACAATCAGCGTCTGCGACAGCAGCCCTTCAATAAACCAGCCGGACTGGAACAGCGTCTGCATTTCTGGTGTATTGGCCTTAAATACCCACCACATCAGGCAGAAGGTCAGAATGTCAAAGATGGAGCTAATTGGCCCGAAGAACACCATAAAACGGCCCAGATCGGCCGGATTCCAGCGCTGCGGTTTACGAATCTGTTCGTCATCCACGTTATCGAACGGCAGCGCCACCTGGGATACATCGTACAGCAGGTTCTGAATCAGTAAGTGTAACGGCAGCATCGGCAGGAACGGCAGGAAGGCGCTGGCCACCAGCACGCTGAAGACGTTACCGAAGTTAGAACTAGCGGTCATCTTGATGTACTTGAGCATGTTCGAGAAGGTACGACGACCTTCGATCACGCCTTCTTCCAGCACCATCAGGCTCTTTTCCAGCAGGATGATATCGGCCGCTTCACGGGCGATGTCCACCGCGCCGTCCACGGAAATACCAATATCCGCCGCGCGTAGCGCTGGCGCATCGTTGATGCCATCGCCCATAAAGCCCACCACGTGCCCTTCGCGTTTCAGCAGGGTTACGATGCGCTCTTTATGCATCGGCGTCAGGCGAGCAAACAGCGTGGTACGTTGGGCAAGCTTCGCGAGCTCGTCATCGCTCAGGTGCTCAATTTCGCTGCCGACAATCACGTCACCCGCATCCAATCCCACTTCGAGGCACACTTTCGCCGCCACCAGTTCGCTGTCGCCGGTGAGAATTTTCACGGTGATGCCGCTCGCCTTGAGCGCTTTAAGCGCAGGCGCCGTGGTCTCTTTCGGCGGATCGAGGAAGGCGATGTAGCCTTCGAGGATCAGGTCAGACTCATCGATACGCTGATAGTCCCCTTCACGCGCTGGCAGGAATTTGCTTGCCACCGCGACCACGCGCAGCCCCTGACGGTTCAGGGTATCGGTCACGCGTTTGATGCGGCGCAGCATGCTCTCGTCGAGCGGCACAATCTCGCCGTTGTGGTAGACCTGAGTGCAAACGTTCAGGATTTCCTGCAGCGCCCCTTTGCAAATCAGCTTATGTACGTCCGGCTTTTCACTCACCACCACCGACATACGGCGGCGTTCGAAATCAAACGGGATCTCATCCACTTTCTGCCAGGCAGTAGACAGCTCGCGGGCCGCCACTTCATCAACCCCTTCCAGTACCGCGGTATCCAGCAGGTTTTTCAGCCCGGTCTGATAGTGGCTGTTGAGCCACGCCGTTTGCAGCACGCGCTCGCTCACCTTGCCGGAGATATCGGTGTGGTTCTCCAGCACGATTTTATCCTGGGTCAGCGTACCGGTTTTGTCGGTGCAGAGGATGTCCATCGCGCCAAAGTTCTGAATCGCGTCGAGGTGCTTAACGATAACCTTCTGTTTTGACAGCTTCACCGCCCCGCGCGCCAGCGTCGAGGTGACGATCATCGGCAGCATTTCCGGCGTCAGGCCAACGGCGACGGAAAGCGCAAACAGCGCCGCTTCCCACCAGTCGCCTTTGGTATAGCCGTTGATAACCAATACAATCGGCGCCATCACCAGCATAAAGCGGATCAGCAGCATGCTGACGCGGCTGATGCCTTTCTGGAAGGCGTTCGGCTCGCTCTCCTGCTCGCTCACGCGACCTGCCAGTTGCCCAAACCAGGTGTTGGCCCCGGTGGCAATGACCATCGCCTGCGCGGTGCCGCTCACCACGTTGGTGCCCATAAAGCACAGGGTGTCGCACTCGAGTGGATTGGTTTGACTCGGCTCGCGGGTCTGCGCCACTTTCTCAACCGGTAAGGATTCGCCGGTCAGCGATGCCTGAGCCACAAACAGATCGCGCGCCTGAATCACGCGCAGGTCAGCCGGGATCATGTCCCCCGCCGCCAGTTTGATAATGTCGCCCGGCACCAGCTGGTCGATAGGCAGTTCCACCCAGCTGCTCTCACCCTTATCATTGATAACGCGCAGCACCGTCGCGGTGTTGCTCACCATCGCTTTCAAGGTGTCCGCCGCTTTGGTCGAGCGGGCTTCCTGGACAAAGTTCAGCAGTGTGGAAATGCCCACCATCAGCACAATAACGACCGCCGCGAACAGATCTTCAGTGGCATAAGAGACGGCTGCCAGCACGGTCAACAGGATGTTGAACGGGTTACGGTAACAGAGCCACAGATGCACCCACCACGGCTGCGGCTGCTGCGCGGGCAGTTTGTTTTCGCCGTGCGTAGCGCGCGCCTGCTCAACTTCCGCGGCGTTCAACCCTTCTGGATGGGTGTTAAAGGTTTCCCACAATTCCTGCTCGCTGAGATGCGCCATTTTCAGGCACTGTTCGCTGAGGGATGGCGGAATAGGCGTGTGAGCAACGCTTTGCTGAGAAGGCATTGGATCGCGCTGTACCAGACGGCGCGGCAGATGGCGGCCAAGCTGCGCGAACAGCTGCCGGGTGAAATTTTTCAGCATATAAAAGTCCTCCGCAGTCGCCAGAGACAACCGCAGACAGGCCTGCGGGCACAGTTAATCTGTACCGTATAGGCACTTCATTTTTATTGCAGGGACATTAAGACGTGTCACTGCCTCACATCATCGGCAAGGCAGCGAAAGCTGGCTTACCGGAAAGTTACTCTCCAGTTGGAGAGACGGGTGGGATCGGGATCCATACAGCCTCCGGTAAGATTGATAGTAGAAAACGCCGCGCATTATACGCAGAAATTCATAAGGTTTGTGACAATTAGAGCGATATAATAACGTCAGGCAATTCAACGGTACATCAACCATCAGGTTGGTGGCATAAAATATTCACGCGGGGCAACTATTATGGAAAATCGGCTGACTATTAAAGATATCGCTCGCCTGAGCGGTGTCGGGAAATCAACCGTCTCCCGCGTGCTGAATAATGAAAGCGGCGTTAGCGACCGCACCCGCGAACGCGTCGAAGCGGTGATGGCGCAGCACGGCTTCTCCCCTTCTCGTTCAGCGCGCGCCATGCGTGGGCAAAGCGATAAAGTGGTGGCGATTATCGTCACGCGCCTGGACTCACTGTCGGAAAATCTAGCGGTACAAACCATGCTGCCCGCCTTCTACGAGCAGGGCTACGACCCTATCATGATGGAAAGTCAGTTCTCGCCAGAGAAGGTGGTCGAGCATCTGGCAATGCTCAAACGCCGCAATATCGACGGCGTGATCCTGTTCGGCTTTACCGGCGTGACCGAAGCTATTCTGGGCGACTGGCACTCGACGCTGGTGCTGATGGCTCGCGATGCCAAAGGCTTTGCCTCCGTCTGCTACGACGATACCGGCGCGATTACGCAGCTGATGCAGCGCCTGTTCGAACTGGGCCACCGCCACATCAGCTTCCTCGGGGTTCCTCCTGCCGACGTCACCACCGGGCAGCGTCGTCACGATGCCTACCAGGCGTTCTGCAAGCGCCACAAGCTCACGCCGGTCGCCGCACTGCCGGGCCTGGCCATGAAGCAGGGTTACGACTTCGCTAGTCAGGTTATCACGCCGGGTACCACCGCGCTTATCTGCGCGACCGATACCCTCGCCCTCGGCGTGAGCAAGTACCTTCAGGAGCAGCGTATTGATAACGTCCAGTTGGCAAGCGTCGGTAATACACCGTTGACCAAGTTCCTGCATCCGGAAATTATCACCGCCGATCCCGGCTATGCCGAGGCCGGACGCCGCGCCGCAGAGCAGCTTATCGCCCAAATCAGTGGTCGAAGCGAACCGCATCAGATCGTGATCCCCGCCATTCTGTCCTAAGCTTAACATCAGCTTTAATGTGATCGCCGCAGCGTTTCGGGAACGTTCCCATTTTCCCGAAACCGCAAACCCGTTACGCTAATATTCAGCATATTAATAACGGTTCGATCCTGTGTCCGTCAGATAGCTCGTTAAAAAGAGCGTCTGAAGTGGCGGTATCGGGGAGATCTCACCTCTGTTTTAAGGCCCTATCATGAGCAAAAAAATAGACCAAAAGAACATCGATAAACTTATCGAACTGGTTGGCGGGCGCGAGAACATCGCCACCGTCAGCCACTGCATCACGCGCCTGCGCTTCGTGCTTAACGATCCGGCCAAGGCCTCCCCGAAAGCCATTGAAGAGCTGCCGATGGTTAAAGGCTGCTTCACCAACGCCGGTCAGTTCCAGGTAGTTATCGGCACGGAAGTGGGCGACTACTATCAGGCGTTGCTCGCCACCACCGGACAGAGCGGTGCGGACAAAGAGCAGGCGAAACTGGCGGCCCGTCAGAACATGAAGTGGCACGAGCAGATGATTTCCCACTTTGCGGAGATCTTCTTCCCGTTGCTGCCTGCGCTTATCAGCGGGGGTTTGATCTTAGGCTTCCGCAACGTGATCGGCGACTTGCCGATGAGCAACGGCCAGACGCTTGCGCAGATGCACCCGTCGCTGCAAACCATCTATGACTTCCTGTGGTTGATTGGCGAGGCTATCTTCTTCTACCTGCCGGTGGGCATCTGCTGGTCTGCGGTGAAGAAAATGGGCGGCACGCCTATTCTTGGCATCGTGCTTGGCGTAACGCTGGTTTCCCCACAGCTGATGAACGCCTATCTGTTAGGTCAGCAGGTACCGGAAGTGTGGAACTTCGGCCTGTTTACCATCGCCAAAGTCGGCTATCAGGCGCAGGTTATCCCGGCGCTGTTGGCGGGTCTGACGCTCGGCTTTATTGAGACGCGCCTCAAGCGCATCGTGCCGGATTACCTGTATCTGGTTATCGTACCGGTATGCTCGCTGATCCTCGCCGTTTTCCTCGCTCACGCGATTATTGGGCCATTCGGTCGCTTAATTGGCGACGGCGTTGCTTTCGCCGTGCGTCACCTGTTGACCGGTAGCTTCGCGCCGATTGGCGCCGCATTGTTCGGCTTCCTGTATGCGCCGCTGGTGATTACCGGTGTGCACCAGACCACGCTGGCTATCGATATGCAGATGATTCAAAGCATGGGCGGCACCCCGGTGTGGCCAATGATTGCCCTGTCGAACATCGCGCAGGCCTCTGCCGTCGTCGGCATCATCATTTGCAGCCGTAAAGCTAACGAGCGTGAAATCTCCGTTCCCGCGGCTATCTCCGCCTACCTCGGCGTAACCGAACCGGCGATGTACGGGATCAACCTGAAGTACCGCTTCCCAATGCTCTGCGCGATGATCGGTTCCGGTATCGCTGGCCTGCTGTGCGGCCTGTACGGCGTGCTGGCGAACGGTATCGGCGTCGGCGGCCTGCCGGGCATTCTGTCGATTAAACCAACCTTCTGGGGCGTCTACAGCATCGCAATGATTATCGCCGTCGTCGTACCGATTATTTTGACCATGATGGTCTACAAGCGCAAAGAGAGTCAGGGCACGCTGCCCGTCATGTAAAGCACACCTTCTTCGGGGCGCAATTGCGCCCCTGATTCTTATTAGAGGACAACCCAATGAATACACTGCCTCACTGGTGGCAAAACGGCGTGATTTACCAGATTTACCCGAAGAGCTTCCAGGACACCACCAGCAGCGGAACGGGAGATCTGCGCGGGGTGACATCACGTCTCGACTATCTGCAAAAGCTCGGCGTTGATGCCATCTGGATAACACCATTCTACGTCTCGCCGCAGGTCGATAACGGTTACGACATTGCCAACTACACCGAAATTGACCCCTCTTACGGCACGCTCGACGATTTCGACAAGCTGGTTGCCGAGGCGCATCAGCGCGGAATTCGCATCGTGCTGGACATGGTGCTCAACCACACCTCCACCCACCACGCGTGGTTTAAGGAGTCGCTGAAGAAAGAGAGCCCATATCGCCAGTTCTATATCTGGCGCGACGGTACGCCGGACACGCCGCCGAACAACTGGCGCTCTAAGTTTGGCGGCAACGCCTGGCAGTGGGACGCGGCCAGCGGCCAGTACTATCTGCACCTGTTCGCCACCGAGCAGGCGGATCTCAACTGGGAAAACGAGACGGTACGCGCCGAGCTGAAAAAGGTCTGCGAGTTCTGGGCCGATCGCGGCGTAGACGGCCTGCGCCTCGACGTTATCAACCTTATCTCCAAAGATCAGAACTTCCCGGACGACCATCAGGGTGACGGTCGCCGCTTCTATACCGATGGCCCGCGCGCCCACGAGTTCTTGCAGGAGTTCAGCCGCGATGTCTTTACGCCGCGCAACCTGATGACCGTTGGTGAGATGTCTTCCACCTCCCTCGAAAACTGCCAGCAATATGCGTCTCTCGACGGCAAAGAGCTGTCGATGACCTTTAACTTCCATCACCTGAAGGTGGACTATCCCGGCGGCGAGAAGTGGACGCTGGCGCGCCCGGACTTCGTGGCGCTGAAATCACTGTTTAGCCATTGGCAGCAGGGCATGCACAACCGCGCTTGGAACGCATTGTTCTGGTGTAACCACGACCAGCCGCGCATTGTCTCGCGTTTTGGCGACGAAGGTGAACATCGTGTCACGGCGGCGAAGATGCTGGCGATGGTGCTGCACGGGATGCAGGGCACGCCGTATATCTATCAGGGCGAAGAGATTGGCATGACCAACCCACACTTCTCCACGATAGAGCAGTACCGCGACGTTGAGAGCCACAACATGTACAACGAACTGCTGGCGCAGGGGCGTGATGCCGACGAGCTGCTAGCGATTCTCGCCAGTAAATCCCGCGACAACAGCCGTACGCCGATGCAGTGGGACGCCAGCCCTAACGCCGGGTTTACCACAGGTAAGCCGTGGATTGGCGTCAGCAACAACTATGCGGAGATTAACGTCGAACGCGCGCTGGCAGAGCCTGATTCGGTGTTCTACACCTACCAGCAGCTGATTGCGCTGCGTAAATCCGAGCCGGTGCTGACCTGGGGCGATTATGAGGATCTGCTGCCCAACCATCCGTCGCTGTGGTGCTACCGCCGTCAGTGGCAGGGTCAGACACTGCTTGTGGCCGCAAACCTCAGCGATGAGCCGCAGGCCTGGGAGCCACCGTCAGGCTCCACCGATGGCGAAGTATTGATGAGTAACTACGACACCCCTGCGGGCATGACGCTACGACCGTTTGAAGCCATCTGGTGGCTTCAGCGCTAACCCTCCGGCCCAGCAGCGCCCTGCTGCTGGGCTTCTTCGCATCACGCTGTTTTTCAGTCCTTTTTTGGACATTTATTAAGCAGTAAAATTTACATTACCCTCAACGCCTGTCATCTGTACTCTTGCATTTTTACTTTGTTCTGAATCAATAAAAGCGTAAACATGTTTGATGCAAATCACTACATATAGAACTTAAAATGCGTCCCGGCCCAACATATGGTATTTATCGTCTATCATTGCAACAATGATAATCACGAAAAAGATAGTCGATATGTGGATAACCTGGGCCACACATGAGGGAAAGTATTGGTTAATGGAGTGATTACGCCAATCGTCGTTTTCCCGCCTCTGTGGATAACCTGTTCTTATAACGTAATGATAAAAATTGGAGTGATCATGACACCGCATGTGATGAAACGAGATGGCTGTAAAGTGCCGTTCAAGTCAGAGCGCATCAAAGAAGCAATTCTACGTGCAGCTAAAGCAGCGGGAGTCGATGACGCAGACTATTGCGCCACCGTCGCAGCAATCGTTAGCCAACAAATGCAGGGTCAGGCGCAGGTTGATATCAACGTGATTCAGACCGCCGTTGAGAACCAGCTGATGTCCGGGCCGTACAAGCAACTCGCTCGTGCCTATATCGAATATCGCCACGACCGTGACAGCCAGCGCGAAAAACGCGGCCGCCTGAACCAGGAAATTCGCGGCCTGGTTGAGCAGACCAACTCGGCGCTGCTGAACGAGAACGCCAACAAAGACAGTAAAGTGATCCCGACCCAGCGCGACCTGCTGGCCGGTATCGTCGCTAAGCACTACGCTCGCCAGCACCTGCTGCCGCACGACGTGGTGATGGCGCACGAGCGCGGTGTTATCCACTACCACGACCTCGACTACTCTCCGTTCTTCCCAATGTTCAACTGTATGCTGATCGACCTGAAAGGCATGTTGACTCAGGGCTTTAAGATGGGCAACGCGGAAATCGAGCCGCCAAAATCCATCTCTACCGCGACTGCGGTAACCGCACAGATTATCGCGCAGGTTGCCAGCCACATTTACGGCGGCACTACCATCAACCGTATCGATGAAGTGCTTGCTCCGTTTGTCGCGGCTAGCTTCAACAAGCATCGCCAGACCGCCGACGAGTGGCAGATCCCGAATGCGGAAGAGTATGCCCGCTCTCGTACCGAGAAAGAGTGCTACGACGCCTTCCAGTCGCTGGAATATGAAGTGAACACGCTGCATACCGCCAACGGCCAGACCCCGTTCGTGACCTTTGGTTTCGGCCTCGGCACCAGTTGGGAATCCCGCCTGATTCAGCAGTCCATTCTGCGCAATCGTATCGCGGGCCTTGGCAAAAACCGCAAAACCGCGGTGTTCCCGAAACTGGTCTTCGCCATTCGCGATGGCCTGAACCACAAGCCGGGCGATGCCAACTACGACATCAAGCAGCTGGCGCTGGAGTGCGCGAGCAAGCGCATGTATCCGGACATCCTCAACTACGATCAGGTTGTGAAAGTCACCGGTTCGTTTAAAACCCCGATGGGCTGCCGCAGCTTCCTCGGCGTGTGGGAAAACGAAGACGGCGAGCAGGTTCACGATGGCCGTAACAACCTCGGCGTTATCAGCCTCAACCTGCCGCGCATCGCGCTGGAAGCGAAGGGGGATGAAGCGGCGTTCTGGTCACTGCTGGACGAACGTCTGGTGCTGGCGCGTAAAGCGCTGATGACCCGTATCGCCCGCCTGGAAGGGGTGAAAGCCCGCGTAGCGCCAATCCTCTATATGGAAGGGGCCTGCGGCGTGCGTCTGAAAGCGGACGACGACGTTTCCGAGATCTTCAAAAATGGTCGTGCGTCGATTTCTCTGGGCTATATCGGTATCCACGAGACCATTAATGCGCTGTTCGGCAACCAGCATATGTACGACAGCGAAATGCTGCGTGAGAAAGGCGTGGCGATTGTTCAGCGTCTGCGCGATGCCGTTGACCAGTGGAAAGACGAAACCGGCTACGGCTTCAGCCTGTACAGCACGCCAAGTGAAAACCTGTGCGACCGCTTCTGCCGTCTGGATACCGCCGAGTTTGGTCTGGTGGAAGGCGTGACCGATAAAGGTTACTACACCAACAGCTTCCACCTCGACGTAGAGAAGAAGGTGAACCCGTACGACAAGATTGATTTCGAAGCGGCCTATCCACCAATCGCCAACGGTGGCTTCATCTGCTACGGCGAGTACCCGAACATTCAGCATAACCTGAAGGCGCTGGAAGACGTGTGGGATTACAGCTATCAGCACGTACCGTATTACGGTACCAACACGCCAATCGACGAATGCTACGAGTGCGGCTTTACCGGTGAGTTCGAGTGCACCAGCAAAGGTTTCACCTGCCCGAAATGTGGTAACCATGACGCCGCGCGCGTCTCCGTCACCCGCCGCGTTTGCGGCTACCTCGGCAGCCCGGACGCTCGTCCGTTCAACGCCGGTAAGCAGGAAGAAGTGAAGCGCCGCGTTAAGCATCTGGGTAACGGGCAGCTCGGTTAAGTTCGGGCGGTTTATCCCCTCACCCTAACCCTCTCCCCTTAGGGGAGAGGGAACCGTTTTACCGCTCGCCGCATGACCGTATACCGGCCAGACAATCTGGAACGCGAAAATGAATTACCATCAATACTACCCCGTCGACATCGTTAACGGCCCCGGTACGCGCTGCACGCTGTTTGTTTCCGGCTGCGTGCACGAATGCCCCGGCTGCTACAACAAAAGCACCTGGCGGGTGAACTCCGGCCAGCCGTTTACCGCCGAGATGGCCGACCGCATCATCGCCGACCTGAACGACACCCGCGTAAAGCGCCAGGGGATTTCACTCTCCGGCGGCGACCCGCTGCACCCACAAAACGTACCGGAAATTCTCAAGCTGGTTCAGCGTATTCACGCCGAATGCCCCGGCAAAGATATCTGGGTCTGGACCGGCTATAAGATTGACGAACTCAACGCCGCACAGATGGAGGTCGTCGACCTTATCAACGTGCTGGTTGACGGTAAGTTTGTGCAGGACTTAAAAGACCCGGCGCTTATCTGGCGCGGCAGCAGTAATCAGGTGGTGCACCACCTGCGTTAAGCGCTACAGCCGTTTATGCGCGTCCCGATAAACGGCTGACCTTTCTCGTTTTCCCACCGCGATAACAAAGACGACCACGACGTCGTCGCGAACCTGATATACCAGGCGATACCCGGATGATTTGAGCTTTATTTTGTAGCAGTCAGGAAATTCATGCAGCCTGGCTGAGGGTATTCGTGGATTCTCTAACACCTTTGCCAAACGGCTTTTAAACTGTGCTTTTACCGTTTCACCGAGCTTATGCCACTCCCGAAGCGCACGAGGATCAAATTCCAGCTCATAGGTCATCCAGGCTAACCTTAATGCCCTTCTCCGGATTAGCCAGACGCTCGCGAACGCTTTGCAGCAGCGCCTCTTCGCTATCGCTAATGGTCACCGTTTTTACCGGCATGCGCCCATTTTCGGCAACGTACTGAAAGAGAAGTCGGACGGCTTCGGTTGGCGTGATATCGAGTTTTTCCAGCACGGCATAAGCCTCTTTTTTGAGATTATCGTCCAGTCGGACGTTGAGCGTGGCCATTATGCCTCCAGAAAACGTAAAGATGTAATGCATTATAGCATTACATCTGAATTACATTACTTTCTGGATAACGCCTCTCAAAACCGGCTGACGCACTCCATCGCCACCGCTTTAAACTCATCAAAGCTGCGGGTTGCCGACAGGCGCGTCATGGCGCGTTCGCGCAGGAAAGTGACGAAGATATCGTAGATAGCCATCGCCTCTTCATACTCGCTTTTACTGATCGCCAGCAGGAAGATGATGTGGGCAGTTTCATCACCCCAGGCGATACCCTGTGGGGCAATGACGGTGTAGACCACGGTTTTTTGCGCCAGCAGCCCCAGGGCGTGCGGCAGCGCGATGCCATCGCCGAGCATAGTACTGACAATGGCTTCACGCTCCACCACCGAGGCGTGGAACGCTTCATCGACAAACCCTTCCTGCTCAAGCTGCTGGCAGAGTTCGGCGAACAGCGTCTGCTGGTCCATCGTCCCGTCAATCACCCGAAAATGCGCGGCGTCGAAGAACTTATTCAGCATCCATGGGCGCGTACGGTCGACCAGCACCAGCTTGCCAATCTGGTCCAGCTGATAATCCGTGGGGAACGGTGAAATGGTGACGACCGGCTTCTCTTTTTCGCTGATGCGCACCGTTGAAATGACAAAATCTTCGCTCACGCTCGCCAGCTGTTCGTACTCGCGCTGAGAAAGCGTAGCGGCTATCTCCACCTGCGGATATTTGCGCTGCAAAATGGCTTCAATCACCCGCACCATGGCGTTACCGGCATCGCACACCAGCAGCACTTTTGGCTGGCGCTGGTAGCCGATATTGTAGTGTCGCTCTAGCCCCACGCCGATGTGCAGCACCAGAAAACCGATTTCGTTTTCACTGATGGTATACGGCGTATATTTCCCCCAGCTTGAAACCGCCGCCAGCGTCATATCCCACGCCATCGGGTAGTGCTGCTTGATGTTATCGAGCAGCGGGTTAGGGATCATAATCTGGTAGCGCACGCGGGTGATCATAGTTTTGATGTGGGTCAGCAGGTCCGCGTGCAGCTGCGCGTCTTCCAGCAGGTTGTAGTTATACTGCTGATTGATATAGCGCAGGATGTAGTTTACCAGCGCTTCGTCATCGTCGGCGCTGATGGTTTCCGGGTCGACGTCCTGTACCTGGCGAGCGGCAAGATGCACGCACAGCCAGGCTTCTTCGGCCTGGGAGAACGGTTTTCCAGTCAGTTTTTGCAGCGCGTTCGCCACGTCATGAGCCACATCACGCACGTTCTGCGCGACCTCTTCGGCGCTGAAATCCGCCAGCGGATAACCTCCGCTTACGCGACGAGCGGCGACCGCACCGTACAGGCAGATAAAGCGCTCACCCACGTCGGTAAGGCGCACGCGATGGCGCACCAGCGTCTCTTCCAGTACCGCTTCCAGCGCGGCGGACACGCTATCATCAAACGCTTCCTGGCGGATCATCGGATTCAGCGGCCCCTGCTGGCTGAGCTCCCACAGCAGGTCGGTAAGACAGGCGCGAATCGACACCTCGCTGCCGAACAGCTTCATGCCGTGACGCGGGCGCGTCTCCAGCGTTAGCTGGTAACGCTGAAAGCGTTCGCGAACGTCGACCATATCGCCCTGTAGCGTCGCCCGGCTGACAAACCATTCGTCGGCGAGATCTTCGAGCTTGATGGAGAATGCCGAAGTCAGAAAACGCACCAGCAGAAAGTGAATGCGATCCTGAGCGGTACGGGGAATGTGCTGCGGCTTGGGCGCGGTTGCTTCAAGCTGCTGATAGCGAGAAGGATCGTCAATCTTCAGTTGATAACCGCTGCCGCGGGCCAGGACAAACTGCGCGCCGTGATGCATCAGCAGCTCGTTTAAAGCGGTGATATCGGCGCGTACGGTGCGGGTCGAAACCGACAATCGCTGCGCCAGTTCGTCCTGCGGCAGCGTTTCGTTTTGCAGCAGAGTAAAGAGTTGCGCTAAACGTTGATTGGGAAATCGCATGTCGGTTCCTTCCTGTTACGGCTTAGGGTTGGGCAGAAATCACCATTTGCGATGGGCTGCCAACCGGGGTGTAGTCCGGGGAGAACGTCAGTTTTCCGTCCTTCGGCGCTACGCTAAAGCGGGTGATATTGTCGCTACGCTGATTCATCACATAGAGCCAGTGCCCTTGCTTATCCAGCGTTAACGTTCGCGGATAGTCGCCACGCGTCCAGATGTCATCCTGGTGTTTCAGGCTGCCATCGGCCATCACGGTAAAGTGGGCGATGCTGTTGTGTAAGCGGTTAGCGACGTACAGCTGCTTGCCGTCCTGGCTTAATACCAGACCGGCGGCAAAACTGGTGCCTTTGTACTCTTTCGGCAAGGCAGAGACCGTTTTCCCTTCGCGCAGCAGTCCGCTCTGTTTATCGAGGTGATAAAACGTCAGCGTGGAAGCTTCTTCATTAATCAACCATAGTCCATCCCCGGCAGGGGTGAAGACAAAATGTCGCGGCCCCGCTCCGGCGGACGACGCGGCGATAAACGGCGGGTCGTTCGGCGTCAGCTTGCCGCTGGCGCTGTCCATTCGGTACTGGTAGATCCTGTCGAGTCCCAGATCGGTGGAGAAGACAAACTTCCCGCTCGGATCGGCCGAGATCATATGCGCATGCGGGCCGTTATGATCGCTGACGGCAAAGCTGCCTTCAGCCGCCGCAGCCGGTCGCGCGGCACCTGTGGGCCCTTGATCCTGATGGACATCGACCGCGTCACCCAGGCTGCCGTCCTCTTTCACCGGCAATACGGCAATCGAGCCGCTCACGTAGTTGGCGACCAGTAGATGGCGGCCATCTGGGGTCAGCGAGAGATAGACCGGGCCCGCGCCGCCGGAAGCCACCTGATTCAGCTCGCTAAGCTCGCCGTTGGCGGCAATGCGCCACGCCTGCACCACGCCTTTTTCAACTTCACTGGCGGCGTACAGGGTTTTGCCATCCTGGCTGACGGTGAGCTGCGCGACGTTCGGCAGCGAACTGACAAGCGCTTTATCACGCAGCTCGCCGGTTTTTCCATCGACGGTAAAACGGTACAGGCCTTCACCGTTAGGGTTGTAGGTACCCACCCAGGCGTACTGGGTTTGCGCGGCGGCGCTGGCGGCAAGCAGAGAGAGTGAAGCAACAAGCAGGTGACGAGCGGTTGGCATGGTGACTCCTTGATGGTTCGGTGGGGGTTTTCCCCCTCACCCCGGCCCTCTCCCCACAGGGCCGAGGGAGAAAACCGGGTGGTCCCCGGTACAAACCGGAAACATAGGTAACACTTTAGACCGGATACATGGGTAACAGTTATAACTGGCATAGAAGAGGAGACTCGCTATGCCCTGGACTGAGACCCGACCTATGCAACGCCT
>NZ_CABTJS010000124.1:0-44420 GCF_902485085.1 uncultured Kluyvera sp. | reverse complement strand
CGTGAAATGAACATTGCCGATTATGATGCCGAACTGTGGCAGGCTATGGAGCAGGAAAAAGTACGTCAGGAAGAGCACATCGAACTGATCGCCTCCGAAAACTACACCAGCCCGCGCGTTATGCAGGCGCAGGGTTCTCAGCTGACCAACAAATACGCTGAAGGTTACCCAGGCAAACGCTACTACGGCGGTTGCGAATACGTTGATATCGTTGAACAGCTGGCGATTGACCGTGCGAAAGAACTGTTTGGCGCAGACTACGCTAACGTGCAGCCGCACTCCGGCTCTCAGGCTAACTTTGCTGTCTACACCGCGCTGCTGCAGCCGGGCGATACCGTGCTGGGTATGAACCTGGCGCAGGGTGGCCACCTGACTCACGGCTCCCCGGTTAACTTCTCCGGCAAACTGTACAACATCATCCCTTACGGTATTGATGAGTCCGGTAAAATTGACTACGACGAGATGGCTAAGCTGGCTCAGACCCACAAACCGAAAATGATCATCGGTGGCTTCTCTGCTTACTCCGGCGTTGTAGACTGGGCAAAAATGCGTGAAATCGCAGACAGCATCGGTGCTTACCTGTTCGTCGACATGGCACACGTTGCCGGTCTGATTGCCGCAGGCGTTTACCCGAACCCGGTTCCACACGCACACGTTGTGACCACGACCACTCACAAAACCCTGGCGGGTCCACGCGGTGGCCTGATCCTGGCGAAAGACGGCAGCGAAGAGCTGTTCAAAAAACTGAACTCCGCCGTGTTCCCAAGCGCGCAGGGTGGCCCACTGATGCACGTGATCGCCGGTAAAGCGGTTGCGCTGAAAGAAGCGATGGAGCCAGAGTTCAAAGTTTACCAGCAGCAGGTTGCTAAAAACGCTAAAGCGATGGTGGAAGTGTTCCTGAACCGCGGCTACAAAGTGGTTTCTGGCGGTACTGAAAACCACCTGTTCCTGCTGGACCTGGTGGATAAAAACCTGACCGGTAAAGAAGCTGATGCCGCGCTGGGCCGCGCTAACATCACCGTTAACAAAAACAGCGTACCGAACGATCCTAAGAGCCCGTTCGTGACTTCCGGTATCCGTATCGGTTCCCCAGCGGTAACTCGCCGCGGCTTCAAAGAAGCTGAAGTGAAAGAGCTGGCTGGCTGGATGTGTGATGTGCTGGACAACATCAACGATGAATCTGTCATCGAAAGCGTCAAAGCGAAAGTGCTGGATATCTGCGCTCGCTTCCCGGTTTACGCGTAATCGCTAACCGTAAGATGCAAAAAAGGCCGCGTATGCGGCCTTTTTTTATGCCTGATAAGCATCGTGCCATCAGACAAACCATCAACGCCTATCTAACGAAATTTTCCCCGGCCCGGCAATCGCCAGCAACAGGAACGCGCCTGAAATACTGACATTCTTGTAGAAGTTAATCATGTTTGGCATCACCGCATCACCGGTCATGTTCCAGAAGTGGTGGCCAATCACCGCCGTCCCCAGAGTGTAGAAGATAAAAAGCACCGCCAGCGGACGGGTAAAGAAGCCCAGAATCACCAGGATAACGGCAGGCACTTCCATCACAATGGCAATAATGGCGGCGAGGGAAGGCATCGGTGCGCCCGACGCCGCCATATATTGTACCGTCCCGTCGAAGTGAAGCATTTTGGGATAGCCGAAAAGAATAAACAGCAGCACGATGGCGATACGGGCGATCAGTAGTAACAGATCGCGCGAAGCGCCGAAGTCGAGATAACGGAGAGCGTTCATGGTCATTCCATTGTGTAAGTACGTGTGATTTAAACGTAATACACAATATGGTTCCCTGCCAGCGCGCGCACATAAATCAGTCTTATGGCTGGAACGCACGTATTGTGCCTGACGGGACCATAACCCTGCTTTGATGCCCGGTTATATGAATATTTCTAATACGAAGTTCGTCGTTTTTCTGCTCGCTCTTATTACAGATTCAGCGAGAAGCCTTTAGAACCTTACCGCATTTTTCATCGCTCGCCTGGCCGTTGCCGCTCATTGCGGCCTGAATGCACTCCTGATAATCCAGCGATGAAAGGGTTTCGTTACTGCTATGCGTTTGCGGCTTTGACGGTGTGCTGGCACAGCCCATCAATAAAAATACAACGAGTGCGGGGAGAAGGATTTTCATGGTTCCATCCTGAGTTATTGGTGTCCGTGATGACAGTGTGCACCGCGGTGAAGCGAGCGCTGTAACCGTTTGTGCGGACGGATGACTGGCGCAAAAATAGCTAAAGGTGACGCCCATCACAATTATCTCGTTAACGTGAGGAGTAGTTCTCTTCAGAATGTGGGGTGAGTCATTAGACTAGGGATTCCACAACGGGAGGAACCATGGTTTTGCACTCCACGCGCTGGCTGGCGCTCAGTTACTTCACCTACTTTTTTAGCTACGGTATTTTTCTTCCTTTCTGGAGCGTCTGGCTCAAAGGCGCAGGGCCATCGCCCGAAACCATCGGTCTGCTGCTTGGCGCGGGGCTGGTTGCCCGTTTTCTCGGGAGCCTGCTGATTGCGCCGCGCGTGAGCGATCCTTCGCGCTTAATCAGCGTACTGCGCATTCTGGCGCTGATGACGCTGCTGTTCGCCGCCGCGTTCTGGGCGGGAACGAAGGTCGCCTGGCTGATGGTGGTGATGATAGGCTTCAACCTGTTCTTCTCGCCGCTGGTGCCATTGACCGATGCGCTGGCGAATACCTGGCAAAAACAGATAACCATGGACTATGGCCGGGTGCGACTGTGGGGCTCAATTGCCTTTGTGATTGGCTCTGCGCTCACCGGTAAGCTGGTCAGCCTGTTCGATTATCACGTGATTTTGTTGATGCTGAGCCTTGGCGTCGCGTCGATGCTGTTGGGGATGCTGCTGAAGCCTTCGGTGATGCCGCTCGGCGAAACACGCCATCAGGAGAGCGTTGGTTGGCCAGCCTGGCGCTCCTTAATCACGCAAAACTGGCGCTTTCTCGCCTGCGTCAGTCTGCTTCAGGGGGCTCACGCGGCCTATTACGGTTTCAGCGCCATCTTCTGGGAAGGGGCAGGATATTCGGCATCGGCCATCGGCTATCTGTGGTCGTTGGGCGTGGTCGCCGAAGTGGTCACTTTTGCGCTGAGCAAAAAAGTTTTCCGCCGCTTTAGCGCGCGGGATCTGCTGCTGCTGTCGGCGGTTTGCGGCGTTATCCGCTGGGGGCTGATGGGCTGGACCACGAGCCTGCCGTGGCTGATTCTGATTCAGATCCTGCATTGTGGCACCTTCACCGTCTGTCATCTGGCGGCGATGCGCTATATTGCCGCCCGCCAGGGAAGCGAAGTCATTCGCCTGCAGGCGGTCTACTCGGCGGTGGCGATGGGCGGCAGTATTGCGGTGATGACCATGTTCTCCGGCTTCCTTTATCAGCATCTCCATCAGGGGCTGTTCTGGGTGATGGCGCTGGTGGCACTACCGGCACTGGTGCTGCGACCAAAAACCGTCGCCCGCTAGGTCTCCAGAATCTTGCAGATATGCTGCTGCTGGTGCTCGCTGAGCGGTTGCTCGGCGTGGATCAGCGGCGGTGAAAACAGAGGCAGGGCAATCGCGTAAGGCGAGATAACCAGCGTGCTGTTTTTCGGCGCGCCTTCTTTCTGGAACGTATTAACCGCCAGGTATTTCACGGTCAGCGGCAGCAGCGTCAGTTCGCGAAGCTGCTGTTCTATTTCTTGCTCAAGCGCCGGGTTATTTCCGGTCAGCAGTACCACCTGTTTTTCCTGTAGATCGCTTTCCTGCATCAGTCCTGCTCCAAAAATTACCGCAATCAGCGCCGCTTCATCGTCGCTAAAATTCAGGCTATAGCGCGTTTCAAAGTCACTCAGCGCCGCGCGGGTGGTGCGAATTAAGCGTGGGTACAGGCGGTGGATCTCTTCGGGTAGATGATGATCGATACCGATCTCAAACACGCAGCGATTCAGCGCCTGCGACAGATGCACGTAGAGTTGATCGTGCAGACCGCGCTCATCGGTGAAATGGCAGTGCGCTTCATGTTGAAAACGATCGACCAGCCTGGCAATTGCCAGATGCAGTTGCTTATCCTGCTCACGCCCATCAAACAGAGGATTGGGCACCTTCAGCAGCATAAACAGCAACGCGAGGAAGTGCTGCTCGTTACGGTTCGGCGTCTGCATAACGCGTCGCTGCCAGTGATGGACAATATCCGCCGCCATCTGGTATTCAACGGTCGACTGTGTCCAGGCGCTTTGTAGCGGAGTAAAGCGTGGGCTTTCTCCCTGATGGTGCTGTAGCAGACAGTATTGCAGATACAGACGCAGGAACTGCCCGTCGCGACATTCGAATTCGCGCTGCAGGCTGCGGGCACAGCGGTTTACCAGCGCCTGCAGGTTGGTTTCATCGTACAGCGTACGAGGAATTTTCAGCTGTTTGAGCTGCGTTTTAAGTGCCGGTGTAAAATGTTGGGTAACAAAATGGGGGCATAAACGCAATGCGCGGCGAAGCCAGTGCAGCAAGCACAGGCGCAGGTCTAGAGTGGTGCCTTCAATCCGATAGCAGCCATCCGCCTGAGTGGCGATCGCCAGACGATGGTAACGCTCAACCTCCTCTCCGGCTTCAATGACATCTTGCCGGGCGGTGGAAACATCGACATTATTCACCATGCCAATGTATTCCGCCGTGATGGAATGACCAGGGAGATAGAGCATCAGCAGCGCCTGGCAGCGGCGCTGCGGACTGGAAAGCACAGATGGCGGTTCGAGTACGGTCATCATCTGTTGGGATCCAGCAGCAGGTTATGAGCTTAAGAATAGACAAAAGATTACGGTAGCTAATGAGCTTTAGCTAAGGAATGCAGGTGACGGTCACAGAATTTTTCACTGAGGAACGGATGAAGAGAGTGAAACAATGCGCGGTTCTGATGTTTCTTACGCTTTTATCGGCAAACGCCGGTGCGCATCCGCATAGTTTTATTACCATCACCAACCAACTGGTGGTGGCCGATGGCAAGCTGACCGGCATGAAAATGCGCTGGGTGATGGATGAGCTCACCTCGGCGGATTTGCTCTATGACGCGGGGAAGGCGAAACCGGGCGATGAGGTCTGGAAAAAACTGGCGGCGGAAGTGATGGCAAACGTGCTGGGACAGCACTATTTTACCGAGTTCTGGCACGACGGGAAAAAGGTGAAGTTCGAGAATCTGCCAACCGCTTACGGCCTGGCTCGTCAGGGGCATCAGGCGGTGCTGACCTTTACGCTACCGCTGGCAACGCCGCAGCCGCTGGCGGGACAGACCTATACCTTTTCCACTTTTGACCCAACGTACTATGTCGATATGAGCTATGAAAAGGACGGTGACGTCGCGTTCGGACCTGATTTCAAAGGGGCATGCAAGGTCAGCGTTCATACGCCAAAACCGAATGAAGACATGCTCTCCTACGCGCAGTCGCTCGACAAAGCGGATGCACCGCCAGAGGACATGGACCTTGGAAAACAGTTTGCTCAGAAGGTGACTATCGCATGTCAGTAATCTCCTTTAACCGCCGTACGTCGCGCCGCTGGCTTCCACTCTGGCCGCTGCTGTTGTTCTTCATCGTCGCCGCCTTCGGCCTGCTGTGGCTTTGGCACGCCTGGCCGCAGGTCATGATGAAAAGCGTTATCTGGCAGCGCGATGTTAACCAGCAGATGAGTGGCCTATTAAAAGCGGTGGCGGAGAATCCGACTCAGGCGGGTGGGGCGCTACTGTTGTTTAGCTTTGTCTACGGCGTACTGCACGCGCTGGGGCCGGGACACGGAAAGGTGGTTATCACGACGTGGCTGGCAACCCACCCTTCAAAATTAAAATCCAGTCTTGGCCTCACGCTCGCCGCTTCTTTATTACAGGGGCTGGTGGCAATAGGGCTGGTGGTGGTGGTTCTGACGCTGTTGCAGCTTCCGGCGAGGCAGCTGCATCTCAGCAGCTTTTGGCTAGAGAAGGGCAGCTATGCGCTCGTGGGCGTACTCGGACTCTTATTGTGCTGGCGGGCGCTAAAAAAGCTGCGGGCACTGCTGCGCAAACCGAAGTTTACCGCGTTTACGCCGCACCACGTTCATGACCAACACTGCGGCTGCGGCCATCAGCATATGCTCGACCCGAAACAGCTTGAGCGCGATGAAGACTGGCGTGCCAGGCTGGTGATCGTGCTGTCGATGGGAATGCGTCCCTGCTCCGGGGCCATTATGGTGCTGCTGTTTAGTAAAGTGATTGGTGTGTTCGGCTGGGGCGTTGCCTCAGCGCTGGCGATGGCGGCGGGCACATCTATCACCATCTCCTCTCTGGCGCTGCTGGTTCACGCTTTTCGCACCCTTGCGGTGAAACTCAGCGGCAATCGCACGCCGGTACTCTGGCGGCAGGTTGGCTGGACGACGCTAGCGCTGGCAGGTGGGGTGGTTCTGGTGGCAGCGGCTGTGGTTATGTGGGTGAGCGCAGTGCCGGTCGGTAGAGGGTTAAGACCGTTCTAAAGCTGAAATGCTGGTCAAAATAAGGTGACCAGCATGCTTTCACGAGAGGATTCGGCCAGCTTTAACGTTAGTTCAACGTATAATTCAGCGTGATTTCAGCCTTCAACACTTGGGAAACCGGGCAGCCTGCTTTGGCTTTCTGGATGATGCCATCAAACTGTCTCGGATCGATACCGGGCACTCTCACCTTACTTTGCAGGGCGATTTTGGTAATGGCAAATCCGCTATCGGTTTTGTCCAGCGAGACGTCTGCCGTGGTATCAATGGTATCAGCGGTATAACCCGCTTCGCCCAGCATCAGTGATAACGCCATCGAAAAACAGGCTGCGTGTGCGGCGCCAATCAGCTCTTCCGGGTTGGTGCCTTTTGCGCCTTCAAAGCGGGTATTAAAGCCGTAAGGTTGTTGGTTAAGAACGCCGCTTTCGGTAGAAACCGTCCCTTTTCCGCGTTTGATATCGCCTGACCAGTGCGCTGAACCATGCTTGTGAATTGTCATTCTCATTCTCCTTTTGGCTAACAAAAGATTAAGTATAGACGACGGATTTGGCCGTAACGGGAAGCGCGATAATTCTGGGGCAGGGGAGGGGTAAAAAAAAAGAAGCCCACAACGGGGCTTCTTCTTAATGACGCAATGTCCGGACTTAGCGCTTCAGCGCTTCGCTCAGCTCGTCACGCATGTTCGCCAGCATGGCTTTCACGATGCGTGGGTTACCAGCAACGATGTTGCCGGTCATCATGTAGTTGTGGCCACCGGTGAAGTCACAAACGATGGAACCAGACTCACGAGCGATCAGTTCGCCAGCGGCGAAGTCCCATGGTTTCAGACCGATTTCGAAGAAACCGTCAACGCGCGCAGCGGCAACGTAGGCCAGATCCAGCGCAGCGGAACCGGAGCGACGGAAGTCCGCGCATTCGGTAAACATTTTTCCGAGGATGTTCATGTAGGCAGGGGCGTGCTGTTTCACTTTGAATGGGAAACCGGTCGCGATGATGGTGCCATCCAGGTCGCGGGCAGTGCTGCCACGCAGACGGTAACCGTTAAGCTGTGCGCCCTGACCGCGAGTCGCGGTGAACAGTTCGTTGCGCATTGGATCGTAAACCACTGCCACTTCAGTACGGCCTTTGATGCGTACGGCGATGGAAACGGAGAAGTGTGGAAGACGTTTGATAAAGTTGGTGGTGCCATCCAGTGGATCGATAACCCATTGAACATCCAGATCTTCGCCAACATGTTCACCGCTTTCTTCGGTGATGATGGTGTGTTGCGGGTAAGATTTGCGAATGGTGTCGATAATCATCGCTTCAGCGGCTTTATCAACGTTAGTCACGAAATCGTTGCTGCCTTTCTGGCTCGCTTCAACAGCTTCTGGTGTTTCGTAGTTTTTGGCAATCAGGTTACCCGCCTTGCGCGCTGCGCGCACGGCGATGTTCAGCATCGGATGCATCAGGTTACTCTCACTGGATGTTAAAGAACGGGGAAAACGGCGCATATCATAGCAGCGAATTCGGATTCTGTCTCAGGTTTATGGTAATATGGTCGAATAATCTTTAGACGAAGAATGACAATGCTGCAAAATATCCGAATCGTGCTGGTCGAAACCTCTCACACCGGCAATATGGGCTCCGTAGCCCGCGCTATGAAAACCATGGGGTTAACCAACTTGTGGCTGGTCAATCCGCTGGTGAAACCGGACTCCCAGGCCATCGCTCTGGCCGCCGGTGCCAGCGATGTGATTGGCAACGCGCAGATCGTTGATACCCTCGATGAAGCGTTGGCCGGTTGTAGCCTGGTGGTTGGTACCAGCGCGCGTTCCCGTACGCTGCCGTGGCCGATGCTCGACCCGCGTGAGTGTGGTCTAAAAAGCGTCTCAGAAGGTGAACATGCGCCGGTCGCGCTGGTGTTCGGTCGTGAGCGCGTTGGCCTGACCAACGATGAACTGCAGAAATGTCATTACCACGTCGCGATTGCCGCTAATCCGGAATACAGCTCGCTGAACCTGGCGATGGCCGTGCAGGTTATTGCTTATGAAGTGCGCATGGCCTGGCTGGCGACGCAGGAAAGCAATGAACCGAAGGTTGAGCACGAAGAGACGCCGTACCCGCTGGTGGACGATCTTGAACGTTTCTACGGTCACCTGGAGCAGACGCTGCTCTCTACCGGTTTCATTCGTGAAAACCATCCGGGGCAGGTGATGAGCCGTTTACGTCGTCTGTTTACCCGCGCGCGCCCGGAAAGCCAGGAGCTGAACATCCTGCGTGGAATTCTGGCGTCTATCGAGCAGCAGAATAAAGGCAAGTAACCGCGTTAATGCCGGATGGCGCTTCGCTTATCCGGCCTACAAATCGTGCGGCCCGTAGGCCGGATAAGCGAAGCGCCATCCGGCAAATCAATACCGCACGGAACGCCAAATACCTGACTAAATTACTCAAGTAAATAGTTGACTGTTTTAGTCAGGAATGTCAGACTTGGCCCTGCTATGCAATACCCACAATATTATTAAAAACCCCGGGCAGGGGCGAGTTTGAGGTTAAGTAAGACATGAGACTGACATCTAAAGGGCGTTATGCCGTAACCGCGATGCTGGACGTTGCACTCAACTCCGAAGCGGGCCCGGTGCCGTTGGCTGATATTTCTGAACGTCAGGGAATTTCACTCTCCTATCTGGAGCAGCTGTTCTCCCGTCTGCGTAAAAATGGCTTAGTATCCAGCGTACGCGGACCTGGCGGTGGTTATCTGCTGGGTAAAGAAGCAAACCACATCGCAGTGGGTGAAGTGATTAGCGCAGTGGACGAGTCCGTTGACGCAACCCGCTGTCAGGGGAAAGGTGGTTGCCAGGGCGGCGATAAATGTTTGACCCACGCACTCTGGCGCGATCTGAGCGACCGTCTGACTGGCTTCCTGAACAACATCACCCTCGGTGAACTGGTCAATAACCAGGAAGTTCTGGATGTGTCTGGTCGCCAACATTCGCACGACACCTCCCGCAATACCCGCGTACAAGACGCAATCGACGTTAAGTTACGTGCATAATCCACCTGCTCTGCCGTGTGCCTTATCGGGCGCACGTAGCAGGGCTGGTTATAGATAAAAATGAGATTTCAGAGTCAGGCCGGGACAGCGTCCCGTCAACACGGTCGTACATCCAGCCGGTTGCCTGACTCCTTGCATTGAGTGATGTACGGAGTTAAAGAGCAATGAAATTACCGATTTATCTCGACTACTCCGCAACCACGCCGGTGGACCCGCGTGTTGCCGAGAAAATGATGCAGTTTCTGACCCTGGACGGGACCTTTGGTAACCCGGCCTCTCGTTCACACCGTTTCGGCTGGCAGGCTGAAGAGGCGGTAGATATCGCCCGTAACCAGATTGCCGACCTCGTGGGTGCCGACCCGCGTGAAATCGTCTTCACCTCCGGTGCGACTGAATCCGACAACCTGGCGATTAAAGGTGCAGCCAACTTTTATCAGAAAAAAGGCAAGCACATCATCACCAGCAAAACCGAGCATAAAGCCGTGCTGGACACCTGTCGTCAGCTCGAGCGCGAAGGTTTCGAAATCACCTATCTGGCGCCACAGCGCAACGGCATTATCGATCTCAAAGAGCTCGAAGCCGCTATGCGTGACGACACCATCCTCGTCTCCATCATGCACGTGAACAACGAAATCGGCGTGGTGCAGGATATCGCGACCATCGGCGAAATGTGCCGTGCGCGCGGCATTATCTATCACGTGGATGCCACTCAGAGCGTGGGCAAACTGCCTATCGACCTGAGCCAGCTGAAAGTTGACCTGATGTCCTTCTCCGGTCACAAAATCTACGGTCCAAAAGGTATCGGCGCGCTGTACGTTCGTCGTAAACCACGTATCCGTATCGAAGCGCAGATGCACGGCGGCGGTCACGAGCGCGGCATGCGTTCCGGTACCCTGCCTGTTCACCAGATCGTCGGCATGGGCGAAGCTTACCGTATCGCGAAAGAAGAGATGGAGACCGAAATGGCCCGTCTGCGCGGTCTGCGTAACCGTCTGTGGAACGGCGTGAAGGATATGGAAGAAGTCTACCTGAACGGTGACCTTGAGCAGGGCGCTCCAAACATCCTCAACGTGAGTTTTAACTACGTTGAAGGTGAATCCCTGATTATGGCGCTGAAAGACCTGGCGGTTTCCTCCGGTTCTGCCTGTACTTCCGCAAGCCTTGAGCCATCCTACGTGCTGCGCGCACTGGGCATGACCGATGAGCTGGCGCATAGCTCCATTCGTTTCTCTTTAGGTCGTTTCACTACCGAAGAAGAGATTGACTACACCATCAATCTGGTTCGCAACTCCATTGGCCGTCTGCGCGACCTTTCTCCACTGTGGGAAATGTTCAAGCAGGGCGTGGATCTGAACAGCATTGAATGGTCGCATCATTAATCGGTACCGATAAGGAGAATTCATCATGGCTTACAGCGAAAAAGTAATCGATCACTACGAGAACCCACGTAACGTAGGTTCTTTCGACAACAGCGACGAGAGCGTCGGTAGCGGCATGGTCGGTGCTCCGGCCTGCGGCGACGTGATGAAGTTGCAGATTAAAGTCAACAATGAAGGTATCATTGAAGACGCGCGTTTCAAGACCTACGGCTGCGGTTCCGCCATTGCTTCCAGCTCCCTCGTGACCGAGTGGGTGAAGGGGAAATCCCTGGACGAAGCACAGGCCATTAAAAATACCGATATCGCAGACGAGCTTGAACTGCCACCAGTGAAAATTCACTGTTCTATCCTGGCAGAAGACGCGATTAAAGCCGCCATTGCGGATTACAAAAGCAAACGTGAAGCAAAATAATTAAGAGTTGAGGTTTTTATGTCGATTACCTTAAGCGACAGTGCAGCAGCGCGAGTCAATACCTTCTTGTCAAACCGCGGTAAAGGGTTTGGTCTGCGTCTTGGCGTGAGAACGTCCGGTTGTTCAGGTATGGCCTATGTACTGGAATTTGTTGACGAGCCGGCGGCAGAAGATACCGTTTTCGAAGACAAAGGCGTGAAGGTTGTCATCGACGGTAAGAGCCTGCAATTTCTTGACGGCACGCAGCTCGACTTCGTGAAAGAAGGTCTGAACGAAGGGTTTAAATTTACTAACCCGAACGTCAAAGACGAGTGCGGTTGCGGCGAAAGCTTTAACGTCTGATTTTGAGTCCTGCCAACCCCACCATAGTTTTACGGCTGTGCGTGGGGTTTGTTTTAAATAGTTAACCCTGAGATCGTCATGGATTACTTCACTCTCTTTGGATTGCCAGCCGATTATCACGTAGACACTCAGGCCCTCGCGGCACGCTTCCAGGACCTGCAGCGTCAGAACCACCCCGACCGTTTTGCTAGCGGCAGCGACGCTGAACAGCTCGCGGCGGTTCAGCGTTCTGCGAACATCAACCAGGCATGGCAAACGCTGCGTCATCCGCTGACGCGTGCTGAATATCTGCTCTCCCTTCACGGCTTTGATCTTGCCTCCGAACAGCACACCGTGCGCGACACCGCGTTCCTGATGGAACAGCTAGAACTGCGCGAAGAGCTCGACGAAATTGAACAGGCGAAAGACACTGACCGTCTGGAAGGGCTTCTCAAGCGTATCAAATCGATGTACAGCCAACGCCAGCAGCAGATGGTGGCCGAACTTGATTCGCAGACGTGGGACGCGGCGGCGGATACCGTACGCAAACTGCGTTTTCTCGATAAACTCCAAAGCAGCGCTGAATTACTCGAAGAAAAGCTGCTCGATTTTTGATTCTGGAAGCTTAACATGGCCTTATTACAAATTAGTGAGCCGGGTCTGAGCGCCGCACCGCACCAGCGTCGTCTGGCGGTGGGTATTGACTTAGGCACCACCAATTCCCTGGTGGCTACCGTGCGTAGCGGTCAGGCAGAAACGCTGGCCGACAATCAGGGGCATCACCTGCTGCCTTCCGTTGTGCACTATCAGGAGCAGGGCCACGTGGTCGGCTACGATGCACGCACCAACGCCGCGCTGGACCCTGCCAACACCATTAGTTCCGTCAAACGCATGATGGGCCGCTCGCTGGCGGATATCCAGGCGCGTTACCCACACCTGCCGTACCAGTTCCAGGCAAGCGAAAACGGCCTGCCGATGCTGGTGACCAAGGCCGGTGTACTGAACCCGATCCGCGTCTCGGCCGATATCCTTAAAGCGCTGGCGGCTCGTGCCACCGAAACGCTTGAAGGCGAGCTTGATGGCGTGGTGATTACCGTTCCCGCTTACTTCGACGATGCACAGCGTCAGGGCACCAAAGACGCCGCGCGTCTGGCGGGCCTGCACGTGCTGCGTCTGCTGAACGAACCGACCGCCGCGGCGATTGCCTACGGCCTCGACTCCGGTCAGGAAGGGGTGATTGCCGTCTACGATCTGGGCGGCGGCACCTTCGATATCTCTATTCTGCGCTTGAGCCGCGGCGTGTTTGAAGTGCTGGCCACCGGCGGCGATTCCGCGCTGGGCGGCGACGACTTCGACCACCTGCTGGCCGACCATATCCGCGAACAGGCGGGCATTGCCGATCGCAGCGACAACCGCGTACAGCGCGAGCTTCTTGACGCCGCCATCGCCGCCAAAATCGCCCTGAGCGATGCCGACCGCGTGACCGTTGAGGTTGCAGGCTGGAAAGGTGAAGTGACCCGCGAACAGTTTAACGACCTGATTTCCGCGCTGGTGAAGCGCACGCTGCTGGCCTGCCGCCGCGCGCTGAAAGATGCGGGCGTGGAAGCCGAAGAGGTGCTGGAAGTGGTCATGGTCGGTGGTTCTACCCGCGTACCGCTGGTTCGTGAGCGCGTAGGTGAATTCTTTGGCCGCACGCCGCTAACCTCTATCGACCCGGATAAAGTGGTCGCCATTGGCGCCGCTGTTCAGGCTGATATTCTGGTCGGTAACAAGCCGGACAGCGAAATGCTGCTGCTCGACGTGATCCCGCTCTCTCTCGGCCTCGAAACCATGGGTGGCCTGGTAGAGAAGGTTATCCCGCGTAACACCACCATTCCGGTGGCGCGCGCACAGGAGTTCACCACCTTTAAAGACGGCCAGACCGCGATGTCCATCCACGTGATGCAGGGCGAACGCGAACTGGTGCAGGACTGCCGTTCACTGGCGCGCTTTGCGCTGCGCGGTATCCCGGCGCTACCGGCTGGCGGTGCGCACATTCGCGTGACCTTCCAGGTGGACGCCGACGGCCTGCTGAGCGTCACCGCCATGGAAAAATCCACTGGCGTTGAGTCGTCTATTCAGGTGAAGCCGTCCTACGGTCTGACCGATGGCGAAATCGCCACCATGATTCAGGATTCCATGAGCTATGCCGAGCAGGACGTGAAAGCGCGTATGCTGGCAGAGCAGAAAGTGGAAGCCGCTCGCGTGCTGGAAAGCCTGCACAGCGCGCTGGCCGCTGATGCCGCGCTGTTAAGCGCCGCAGAGCGTCAGGAAATTGACGAGGCTGCCGCCGTGCTGAGCGCGGTTGCCGAGGGCAATGACACTGACGCCATAGAACAAGCCATTAAAAACGTTGACAAACAAACCCAGGAATTCGCCGCTCGCCGCATGGACCAATCCGTCCGTGTCGCGCTGAAAGGCCAATCCGTGGACGAGGTTTAATATGCCAAAGATTGTTTTTTTGCCACATCAGGACCTGTGTCCGGATGGCATCGTTGTGGAAGCTGAGACCGGTGAAACTATTCTGGATGCTGCGCTGCGTAGCGGTATCGAGATTGAACACGCCTGCGAAAAATCCTGTGCCTGCACCACCTGCCACTGCATCGTGCGTGAAGGCTTCGACTCGCTGCCAGAAAGCACCGAAGACGAAGACGATATGCTGGATAAAGCCTGGGGGCTGGAACCAGATAGCCGCCTGAGCTGCCAGGCCCGCGTAACGGATGAAGACCTGGTGGTCGAAATTCCGCGTTACACAATTAACCACGCGCGCGAGCACTAAGAGGATAGTATGGGACTTAAGTGGACTGACAGCCGCGAAATCGGCGAAGCGCTATACGATGCTTACCCGGATACCGATCCGAAAACGGTGCGCTTTACCGACATGCACCAGTGGATTTGCGACCTCGAAGATTTTGATGACGATCCTCAGGCATCAAATGAAAAAGTTCTTGAGGCAATTCTGCTAGTCTGGTTGGATGAAGCAGACTAAGTCACATAACGGGCTGCCATTCGGCGGCCCGTTTGCTAATAAGGATAAAAAAAATGACAGAAGCCATGAAAATTACCCTTTCTACTCAGCCAGCCGATGCGCGCTGGGGTGAAAAAGCGGCCTATAGCATTAATGATGAAGGTATTGTCCTGCACCTGACCGGCCGCGACGATGCGGGTCTTATCCAGCGCGCGGCGCGTAAGATCGACGGCATGGGCATCAAGCATGTTGCGCTGGCTGGTGAAGGCTGGAATGTTGATCTGGCGTGGGCTTTCTGGGCGGGCTACAAAGGGCCAAAAGGCACCCGTCAGGTTGAATGGCCTGAACTGGACGACGCACAGCGCCAGGAACTGGACAACCGTCTTATCTACATTGATTGGGTTCGCGACACTATCAACGCCCCGGCGGAAGAACTGGGGCCGGAACAGCTGGCGCAGCGTGCGGTTGACCTGCTGTGCGGTGTGGCGTGCGACAACGTCTCTTATCGCATCACCAAAGGCGAAGATCTGCGTGAGCAGGGTTACGCTGGCCTGCACACCGTGGGTCGTGGTTCCGAACGTCCGCCAGTGCTGCTGGCGCTGGACTACAACCCAACGGGCGATAAAGAAGCACCGGTTTACGCTTGCCTGGTCGGTAAAGGGATTACCTTCGACTCCGGCGGCTACAGCATCAAACAGAGTGCGTTCATGGACTCCATGAAGTCCGATATGGGCGGTGCGGCGACGGTGACCGGCGCGCTGGCGCTGGCGATTACTCGTGGCCTGAACAAGCGCGTAAAACTGTACCTGTGCTGCGCGGACAACCTGATCAGCGGTAATGCCTTCAAGCTTGGCGATATCATCCACTACCGTAACGGTAAAAATGTGGAAGTGATGAACACCGATGCGGAAGGTCGCCTGGTGCTGGCCGACGGCCTGATTGACGCTAGCGCGCAGAAGCCTGAGCTTATCATCGATGCGGCAACCCTGACCGGGGCGGCCAAAACCGCGCTGGGCAACGATTACCACGCGCTGTTCAGCTTTGACGACAAGCTGGCTAACCGCCTGCTGGCGAGCGCCAGTGCGGAAAATGAAGCCTTCTGGCGTCTGCCGCTGGCGGAGTTCCACCGCAACCAGTTGCCGTCTAATTTTGCTGAGCTGAACAACACCGGCAGCGCGGCCTACCCGGCGGGCGCAAGCACCGCGGCGGGCTTCCTGTCCCACTTCGTAGAGAACTATCACGAAGGTTGGCTGCACATCGACTGTTCCGCCACCTACCGTAAAGCGGCCGTTGAGCAGTGGTCGGCGGGTGCAACCGGGCTGGGCGTGCGGACTATCGCGAATCTGTTGACCGCGTAGGCCGGATAAGCGTGGCGCCATCCGGCAAAATACTGGCGGGGGCGCTTCGCTTGCCCGCCCTACAGTAACCATTGAATTTGTGGCCTTATGTCTGAAAGCAAAAACGAACTCGAAACGCTGCTGGAACAAGCAGCGACCGAACCTGCCCATCGTCCGGCCTTTTTCCGCACCTTACTGGAATCCACCGTTTGGGTTCCCGGCACCGCCGCCGATGATCAACAGGTCGTTGACGACAGCGCCTTAGAATTACAGCACTGGGAAAAAGACGACGGCACCTCCGCCATCCCGTTTTTCACCTCGCTGGAAGCTCTGAAAGAGGCGGTGACTACCGAGCAGGCCTTCGTGGTCATGCCGGTACGTACGTTGTTTGAAATGACCCTCGGTGAGACGCTGTTCCTGAACGCAAAGCTGCCGACCGGCAAAGAGTTTACTCCGCGTGAAATCAGTCACCTGATTGGCGAAGAGGGCAATCCGCTCAGCACGCAGGAAGTGCTCGAAGGCGGCAGCGCGCTGCTGCTCTCGGAAGTGGCAGAGCCACCGGCTCAGATGGTGGAGTCGCTGACTACGCTGTTTAAAACCCTGAAAACGGTGAAACGTGCGTTTATCTGTTCCATTAAAGAGCGTGCGGACGAGCAGCCGAATCTGTTGATCGGTATTGAAGCGGAAGGGGATATCGAAGAGATTATTCACGCCGCTGGCAGCGTGGCGACCGACACTCTACCGGGTGACGAGCCGATTGATATCTGTCAGGTAGTAGAAGGCGAGAAGGGCATCAGCCACTTTATGCTCGCCCATATTACGCCGTTCTATGAAAAACGCTGGGGCAGTTTCCTGCGTGATTTTAAGCAGAACCGAATCATTTGAAACCATGCCGGATGGCGGCGTAAACGCGTTATCCGGCCTACCATTGTAGCCCGGGCGAGGCGTTTACGCCGACCCCGGGATGGCTTTACACCTGAGGCTCAATCGGCAAATCGTCGCGCGCGCCCCATTCGCTCCAGGCGCCGTCATACAGCACCACCTCTTTTGCATCCAGCGTTTTCAGTGCCAGCAGCACTACCGCCGCCGTCACGCCGGAACCACAGCTGGTAATAATCGGCTGGCTAAGGTCGACGCCCTGACGGGCAAAAATCGCTTCCAGCTCGTCCGTGGTTTTCAGTTCACCGTTAAAGGTGAGCTCGTTCCATGGCACGTTCAGCGCACCGGGAATATGGCCGCGGCGCAGGCCGGGACGCGGTTCATCCACTTCAGCATTAAAACGACCGGCTGGACGTGCATCGACAATCTGCACCGAGCGCTCATGGCTTGCCAGCAGCACATCGGTCAGACGTACAACGGCCTCGGCGTTAAACTTAACCTCAAATTCGCCTTCACCGGCATCAACATCGCCTTTTTCGAGCAGCAGTTCATCGCGCTGCCAGCCCGCGAGGCCGCCTGCCAGAATAGAGACGTTTTCCACGCCGAAGGTTTTCAGCATCCACCACGCGCGCGGCGCGGAGAACAGGTTACCTTCGTCATAGACCACCAGATGCTTATCGCTGTTGACGCCCAGTTCGCGCATGGCAACAGCGAAGGCTTCAGGACGCGGCATCATGTGCGGCAATGAAGTGGTATGGTCGGAAAGCGCTTCGATATCAAAGAACAGCGCGCCAGGCAGATGACCCGCGCGGTATTCGCCCGCCATATCCCGGTGCTCCTGCCCTGGAGGTGCCATCCGGGCATCAATGATTTGAACTGCCGGGTCGTTAATGTGCTCAGCCAGCCAATCGGCGGCGACAAAGAAAGAGGTGGTCATGAGGTGCCTCCATTTGCAAACGTAGAGGAATTGTCGACGTTTTCCCTTAGGCTGACAAGTTAACTACGCCCTGGTTGTGATTGAGGCGATAGGGAATCTGAAAAGGATGTCCGGAAATGACCGTTCTATTGGTAAAAGTCACGTTTGCGCATAATACTATGTCAATTAACGAAATAGAGACTTAACGTCAGAGGTTCTAAGGATGAAACCGTTCCGTTTAGCCGTGCTTGCTATGCTGACCGCCACGCTTCTTGTCGGATGTGACGATAGCAAGAAAGCGCCGGATGCCAAACCCGCCGCTTCCGCATCGCAGAAAGCCGCGCCCGCCAAACCAGATGCTGCACAGTTGGAAAAGCTGGCTCAACAAAGCCAGGGTAAAGCGCTTACGCTACTTGATGCCTCTGAAGTGCAGCTCGATGGCGCCGCCACGCTGGTGTTGACCTTCTCTATTGCGCTTAACCCCGATCAGGATTTCAGCAAAACCGTCCACGTTGTGGATAAGAAAAGCGGCAAGGTTGACGGCGCCTGGGAGCTAGCACCCAACCTGAAAGAGCTGCGCCTACGCCATCTTGAGCCTAAGCGCGACCTTATTGTGACCGTCGACCCTGAACTGGCGGCGCTGAATAAAGCGACCTTCGGTACCAGCGTTGAAAAAACGCTGACCACCCGAGATATTGCGCCAAGCGTTGGTTTTGCCAGCCGTGGCTCTCTGTTGCCCGGTAAAGTGGTTGAAGGGCTGCCGGTGATGGTGCTCAACGTGCCACACGTCGACGTTAACTTCTTCCGCGTGAAGCCGGAGTCGCTAGCGGCGTTTGTCAGCCAGTGGGAGTACCGCAGTTCGCTCAGCAATTGGGAATCTGATGAACTGCTGAAAATGGCGGACCTCGTCTATACCGGACGTTTTGACCTGAACCCGGCGCGCAACACGCGGGAGAAATTGCTGCTGCCGCTGAAAGATATCGCGCCGCTGCAGCAGTCTGGCGTTTATATTGCGGTGATGAATCCGGCCGGACAATACAGCTACAGCAATGCCGCTACGCTCTTTACCTTAAGCGATGTTGGCGTATCGCTGCACCGCTACCACAATCAGCTGGATGTCTTCACTCAGAGCCTCGAGAACGGCGCTGCCCAGTCGGCGGTTGAGCTGACGCTGCTTAACGACAAAGGGCAAACGCTGGCTCAGGCCAACAGCGATAGCCAGGGCCATGCCACCCTCAAAACCGATAAAGACGCCGCGCTGCTGCTGGCGCGAAAAGAGGGGCAAACCACTTTACTCGACCTGAAACTTCCGGCGCTGGATCTGGCCGAGTTCGATATTGCGGGGGACCCGGGCTACAGCAAACAGTTCTTTATGTTTGGCCCTCGAGATCTTTATCGTCCCGGTGAAACGGTGATCCTCAACGGTTTGCTGCGCGACGGTGACGGCAAGCCGCTGCCAGAACAGCCGGTGAAGCTGGAGGTGGTGAAACCGGATGGGCAAGTCATTCGTAGCGTGGTGAGCCAGCCGGTCAACGGCCTGTATCAGTTTACCTACCCGCTGGACGCTAGCGCGGCAACCGGCATGTGGCATATTCGCGCTAACACTGGCGATAACCAACTGCGCGAGTGGGATTTCCACGTTGAAGATTTTATGCCCGAACGCATGGCGCTGAACCTGACGCCGCAGCCCACACCGCTAGCACCGGGTGACGACGTGAAGTTTGACGTGGTGGGTTACTATCTTTACGGCGCGCCAGCCAGCGGTAACAGCCTGCAGGGTAAGCTCTTTTTACGTCCGCTACGCGAGGCCGTGGCCGCGCTACCGGGCTTCCAGTTTGGTGATATTGCTGAAGAAAATACCTCCCGCAGCCTCGATGAAATGAACCTGACGCTGGACGGCAAAGGTCGTGGTGAGGTCACCACCGCCAGCCAGTGGCAGGAAACGCACTCGCCGCTGCAGGTCATCCTGCAGGCAAGTCTGCTGGAGTCCGGTGGTCGCCCGGTAACCCGTCGTGCCACTCAGGCCATCTGGCCCGCGCCTGAACTGCCGGGTATTCGTCCGCAGTTCGCCAGCAAGGCGGTCTATGACTACCGCACCGACACCACGGTGAATCAACCGATCGTCGATGAAAACAGCCAGGCGTCGTTTGATATCGTTTACACCAATGCGCAGGGTGAAAAAAAGGCCGTTTCTGACCTTCAGGTTCGGCTAATCCGCGAACGCCGCGACTACTACTGGAACTGGTCGGAAAGCGACGGCTGGCAGTCCCGTTTTGATCAAAAAGATCTGGTCGAGGGCGAAGAGTCGCTGAGCCTGAAAGCCGATGAAACCGGCAAGGTCAGCTTCCCGGTAGAGTGGGGCGCTTATCGGTTAGAGGTTAAAGCGCCTGACGACGCGGTGACCAGCGTGCGCTTCTGGGCCGGTTATAGCTGGCAGGACAACAGCGACGGCAGCGGCGCGGCGCGTCCGGACAGCGTCACCCTGAAGCTGGACAAACCGAACTACCGACCTGGCGATACCATTAAACTGCACGTCGCGGCCCCGGCGGCGGGAAAAGGCTATGCCATGGTGGAGTCCAGCGACGGCCCGCTGTGGTGGCAAGAAATCAACGTTCCGGCGGAAGGGCTGGATCTTTCCATTCCGGTGGATAAGAGCTGGAACCGTCACGATCTTTACCTCAGTGCGCTGGTGGTGCGCCCGGGTGATAAATCCCGCTCCGCCACGCCGAAACGGGCGGTGGGCGTGCTGCATCTACCGCTTGGCGATGAACAGCGTCGGCTGGGTGTGACGCTTGAAAGTCCGCAAAAAATGCGGCCAAACCAGCCGCTGACCGTCAAGGTGAAGGTGAACCGCAAAGAGGGCGATACGCCGAAGCAGGTGAACGTGCTGCTTTCCGCCGTGGATAGCGGCGTGCTGAACATTACCGACTACACCACCCCCGACCCGTGGCAGGCGTTCTTCGGCCAGAAACGTTACGGCGCGGATATCTATGACATCTACGGGCAGGTGATTGAAGGCCAGGGACGACTGGCGAGCCTGCGCTTTGGCGGCGATGGTGATGAACTTAACCGCGGCGGTAAACCGCCGGTTAACCACGTCACGATTATTGCCCAGCAGGCACAGCCCGTCACGCTTGATGAAAACGGCGAAGGCACCATTACGATGCCGATTGGTGATTTTAACGGCGAGCTTCGCGTGATGGCGCAGGCCTGGACGGCGGAAGATTTTGGCAGCGCTGAGTCTAAAGTGGTGGTTGCCGCGCCGGTGGTGGTTGAGCTGAATACGCCGCGCTTTATGGCCGGTGGTGACAGCGCGCGACTGACGCTGGATGTAACCAACCTGACGGACAAACCGCAGACGCTCAACGTTCAATTAGCGGCCAGCGGCCTGCTACAGCTGAAAGGCGCACAGCCGGAGCCGGTTACGCTGGAGCCTGGTGTACGCCATACGCTTTTTGTCCCGGTTAGCGCTGGCGAAGGCTACGGTGATGGTGAAGTCAATGTCACGGTGACGGGGATGACGCTACCGGGTGAAACTCTGGCCGACTTCCACAAACAGTGGAAAATCGGCGTGCGTCCGGCCTATCCGGCACAAACCGTCAATAGCGGCGCGGTGCTACAACCGGGTGAAAGCTGGAACGTTCCGGAAAACCAGCACCTGAACTTCTCACCGGCTACGCTACAGGGACAGCTGCTATTAAGCGGTAAACCACCGCTGAATCTGGCCCGCTATATTCGCGAACTGAAGGCCTATCCTTACGGCTGCCTGGAGCAGACCGCCAGCGGCCTCTTCCCGCAGCTTTATACCAATGCCGCGCAGCTTAAAACGTTGGGCATTGTCGGTGAAAGCGACGACAAACGTCGCGCGGCGGTGGATATCGGGATTTCGCGTCTGCTGCAAATGCAGAAAGATAACGGCGGCTTCGCGCTGTGGGATAAAGACGGCCCGGAAGAGTACTGGCTGACCGCCTACGCGATGGACTTCCTGGTGCGCGCGGGTGAGCAGGGCTATAGCGTACCGGCAGAGGCGATTAACAAAGGCAATAACCGTATGCTGCGCTATTTGCAGGAGCCGGGGCTGATGAACGTACGTTATACCGACGATAACGCGGCAAGCCGCTTCGCGATTCAGGCCTATGCAGGTCTGGTGCTGGCACGGCAGCAAAAAGCGCCGCTTGGCGCGCTGCGTGAACTGTGGGAACGTCGCGCTCAGGCGGGTTCCGGCCTGCCGCTAATGCAGTTAGGGATTGCGCTGAAAGCGATGGGGGATGCACCGCGCAGCGAACAGGCTATCCAGCTTTCGCTCACCACCAAACGTGAGGATCAGCGGCGCTGGCTGGCGGATTACGGCAGTGCGCTTCGCGATAACGCGCTGATGCTTTCGCTGCTGGAAGAGAACAAGCTCCTGCCTGACGCGCAAAACACGCTGCTGCAAACGCTCTCCGAGCAGGCGTTCAGCGAGCGCTGGCTGTCGACCCAGGAGAACAATGCGCTGTTCCTGGCGGCGAAAGGCGTACTTGACCTGCCGGGCAACTGGCAGGCGCAAACCTCGTTTGAAAGCCAGCCGCTGCAAGGGGAGAAAGCCCTGACGCGAAATCTCGACGGTGATCAGCTCTCTACCTTGACGGTGACGAACAAGGGTGAACAGCCGCTGTGGCTGCGCCTTGATAGCACCGGGTATCCGGAGAATGCGCCTGCGGCGTCCAGCAACGTGCTGCATATCGAGCGGCAGTTCTACGGCACCGACGGGCAGCGTAAATCGCTCTCATCATTGCGCAGCGGTGAACTGGTACTGGTGAAGCTGGACGTTAACGCCAGCCAGAACGTACCGGATGCGTTGGTTGTCGATATGCTGCCAGCGGGGCTGGAGTTAGAAAACCAAAACCTGGCGAACAGCAGCGCCAATTTGCAGGACAACGGCACTGAGGTGCAGGAGTGGCTAAACCAGATGCAGCAGGCAGATATCCAGCATATGGAATTCCGCGACGATCGCTTTGTGGCGGCGGTTTCGGTGAGCGCCAATCAGCCGGTGACGCTTATCTACCTCGCTCGTGCGGTGATGCCGGGCACCTACCGCGTGCCGCCGTCTCAGGTTGAGTCTATGTATGTTCCGGGCTGGCGCGCCGTTGGGGCGGCGGACGATATGCTGATCGTTGTGCCGTAGGATGCGTCTTGCCTGGATTAAACGCCCCGTCTGGCGATGGCTAGCCGGGGCGGTCGTGTTGTTGTGCGCTGTCGTTGTGCTGGCGGATAAACTCTGGCCGTTGCCGCTCCATGAGGTCACCCCCGCTCGGGTAGTAGTGGCGGAGGACGGCAGCCCGCTGTGGCGTTTTGCCGATGCGCAGGGGATCTGGCGCTATCCGGTGACTATCGAAGAGGTGTCGCCGCGCTATCTTGATGCTCTCATTCAGTATGAAGACCGCTGGTTCTGGGATCATCCCGGCGTGAATCCATTATCTATTGCGCGTGCGGCCTGGCAGGATGTGACTTCGGGGCGCGTAGTGTCCGGCGGCAGCACCCTGACCATGCAGGTCGCGCGCTTGCTCGACCCACACCCGCGAACCTTTGGCGGTAAATTTCGTCAGCTCTGGCGCGCGATGCAGCTGGAATGGCACCTCTCCAAACGAGACATCCTTACCCTTTACCTCAATCGTGCCCCGTTTGGCGGCACGCTACAGGGTATTGGTGCGGCAAGTTGGGCCTATCTTGGCAAACCTCCCGCCCAGTTGAGCTACGCCGATGCCGCACTGCTGGCGGTGTTGCCACAGGCACCGAGTCGCCTGCGCCCGGACCGCTGGCCCGCTCGCGCTCAGGCGGCGCGTAATAAAGTGCTGGACCGCATGCTAGTGCAGCAGGTCTGGTCGGCCGAGGTGGTGAAAGAGGCGAAAGAGGAGCCGGTCTGGCTGTTTCCGCGGCAAATGCCGCAGCTTGCACCGCTCTTTTCACGCCATATGCTGGCCCGCAGTCGGGATGAGAAAGTGGTCACGACTCTGAATGCCGGGTTGCAGCGCCAGCTTGAAGAGATGGCTCTGAACTGGAAATCGCGCCTGCCGCCGCGTAGTTCGCTCGCGATAGTGGTGGTGGATAACCGAGACATGAAAGTGCGCGGCTGGGTGGGCTCAGTGGATATCTCCGATGACAGCCGGTTTGGTCATGTCGATATGGTGACGGCGGTTCGCTCGCCGGGTTCGGTGCTGAAACCGTTTTTATACGGCATGGCGCTCGACAGCGCGTTGATCCACCCGGCTTCGCTGTTGCAGGATGTGCCACGGCGAGTAGGTGACTACCGACCCGGCAATTTTGACAGCGGTTTTCACGGCCCGGTAAGCATGAGCGATGCGCTGGTGCGTTCATTGAATCTTCCGGCGGTGCAGGTGCTGGATGCCTACGGGCCTAAGCAGTTCGCTGCTCGCTTGCGTAATGCCGGGCTGCCGCTGATTTTGCCTGCGGGCGCGGAGCCAAACTTGTCGCTGATTCTTGGTGGCTCGGGGGCAAGGCTTGCGGATATTACCGCCGCCTATAGCGCCTTCGCCCGTCATGGCAAAGTGGGCAAACTGCGCCTGCTGGCCAGCGATCCGTTGGTAGAGCGCCCCTTGCTCTCTGCGGGGGCGGCGTGGATTATTCGCCGCATTCTTGCCGGAGAAGCCCAGCCGGTACCCGATGCCTCATTACCGCAGGTCGTGCCGCTGGCATGGAAAACCGGTACCAGCTATGGCTATCGCGATGCGTGGGCCATCGGCGTAAACGCTCGCTATAGCATTGGTATCTGGACGGGCAGGCCGGACGGCACGCCGGTAGCCGGGCAGTTTGGTTTTGCCAGCGCGATTCCGCTGCTCAATCAGGTGAGTAACCTGCTGCTGGCCAGCACTACGCGCCAGCAGGAAGGCCGCGACCCACGCCCTGCATCGGTAAGCTCGGCGGAGATTTGCTGGCCAGGTGGGCAACCCTTGCCGGCTGGAGATAGTAACTGCCGCCGACGGCTGTCCACCTGGGTGCTGGATAACAGCCTGCCGCCGACGCTGCTGCTGCCGGAGCAAGAAGGCATGCAGGGAATTCGTTTCCCGCTGTGGCTGGACGCTGAAGGTAAGCGCGTCGCGGCGGATTGTCCTGACGCCCGTGAAATCACGCTCGACGTCTGGCCGCTGCCGCTGGAGCCGTGGCTGCCCGCCGGAGAGCGCCGCGCCGCGCGACTGCCGCCGGTTTCGACGAGTTGCCCGCCGCGCCAATTGCAGAATGCCGCCCCGCTGATGCTTTCCGGTATTCGTGAAGATGCGGTGATTCGACGTTTGCCCGGTGAGCCGAGCGCAAAAGTCGTGCTGCAGGCAAGCGGTGGGGAAGGGCGACGCTGGTGGTTCCTCAACGGTGAACCGCAGGCGAGTGCTGGCGATAGTCTGACGTTAACGCTGACAGACCCGGCGGCTTATCAACTGGTGGTGATGGATGAAGCGGGGCAGACGTCGGTGGTGAATTTTACGCTACAGTGAGTGACGTTACGCTTATCCCTGCCAGCAGGCCCGATAAGCGTAGCGCCATCGGGCAAAAACAGGCGCACAATAGCCAAACCGGTCTTGTTACAAAATGTGTTGCTTAAAAGTGTTTTATTTTAAAAAAATGTTACCTTCATCCATAGGCAACGACGCATCCGGTCTTTATAATCCGCGCCAGGTCATACAACTGATATGTATGCACGACAACAGAACATACTCGTCATACTTCAAGCTGCATGTGCGTTGGCTGCACTCGTTCACCCGAATCGCTTACTTAAGTAAGCGATTCGGGATTCTCTCGTTTGCCGCCTTCCTGCCGCTCGAAGTATTTAGAGTATAAAATTTTATTACTAGAGGTAATCATGGCTATTGAACGTACTTTTTCCATCATCAAACCAAACGCGGTGGCAAAAAACGTTATTGGCAGCATCTTCTCTCGCTTTGAATCAGCAGGGTTTAAGATTGTTGGCACCAAAATGCTGCACCTGACCGTTGAGCAGGCTCGTGGCTTCTACGCTGAGCACGATGGTCGTCCATTCTTCGACGGTCTGGTTGAGTTCATGACCTCCGGCCCAATCGTGGTTTCCGTACTGGAAGGCGAAAACGCCGTTCAGCGTCACCGTGACCTGCTGGGCGCAACCAACCCAGACAACGCGCTGGCTGGCACGCTGCGTGCTGACTACGCGGACAGCTTCACCGAAAACGGCACCCACGGTTCTGACTCCGTAGAATCCGCCGCGCGCGAAATCGCTTTCTTCTTCGCAGAAGGCGAAGTGTGCCCACGTACCCGCTAAGGGCACGTTTACACTTTATTTAGCGAATGCCGCGTGCAGACGTGGCATCCGTGCGCCAGAATTTGTACAATGCAGCGCCCCCGGACGAGCAGACCGCTTTCCTGGGGCGCTTCTTTTTATCAACCCTCCAGGGGCCATAACGTGTAACAACGAGGCCGGAATAGAAAATGTCTGAACAAATTGTCACGCCTGAGAGCGCCATCCCGGCGGTTCCCAACAAAGATGGAAAAATTAACCTGCTGGATCTTAGCCGTCCGCAGATGCGCGAGTTTTTTAAAGACTTAGGCGAAAAACCCTTCCGCGCCGACCAGGTGATGAAGTGGATGTACCACTACTGCTGCGACGACTTTGATGAAATGACTGACATCAACAAAGTCCTGCGCGGCAAGCTCAAAGAAGTCGCTGAAATTCGCGCCCCGGAAGTAGTGGAAGAGCAGCGTTCATCTGACGGCACCATCAAATGGGCGATTGCCGTTGGCGATCAGCGCGTTGAAACCGTTTATATTCCAGAAGACGATCGCGCCACCCTGTGCGTCTCTTCACAGGTCGGTTGTGCATTAGAGTGTAAATTCTGCTCTACGGCTCAGCAGGGCTTTAACCGTAACCTGCGGGTATCGGAAATTATCGGCCAGGTCTGGCGCGCGGCGAAAATCGTCGGTGCCGTCAAAGCGACCGGCGTACGTCCTATCACCAACGTGGTGATGATGGGCATGGGTGAACCGCTGCTGAACCTGACCAACGTGGTTCCAGCAATGGAAATCATGCTGGACGATTTCGGTTTTGGTCTCTCTAAACGTCGCGTTACCCTGTCTACCTCAGGCGTTGTGCCTGCGCTGGACAAACTGGGTGACATGATTGACGTGGCGCTGGCTATTTCCCTGCACGCACCGAACGACACCATCCGTGACGAAATTGTACCTATCAACAAAAAGTACAATATCGCGACGTTCCTGGAATCCGTTCGTGGCTACATTTCGAAGTCCAACGCCAATCAGGGCCGCGTGACCATCGAATACGTGATGCTTGACCACGTAAACGACGGTACCGAGCATGCGCATGAGCTGGCTGCACTGCTGAAAGATACGCCGTGCAAGATCAACCTCATTCCGTGGAACCCGTTCCCGGGTGCGCCGTATGGTCGCAGCTCTAACAGCCGTATCGACCGTTTCTGTAAGGTGTTGATGGGCTACGGTTTTACCACTATCGTGCGTAAAACTCGCGGAGATGACATTGATGCCGCCTGCGGTCAGCTGGCCGGAGATGTTATCGACCGTACCAAGCGTACAATGCGTAAGCGTATGCAGGGTGAAACCATCGAAGTAAAAGCGCTGTAATTCAGCGTGACGTGCGCCTGAAAGGGCGCACGTAGAGTCAAGTGCTTAAGGATTAGGCGAAACGTACTGATCTGGTTAATAATTACGGTGCGTTTCGACAAGTATTGAGGCAGTATGTAGCGTTGCAATTACAGCGTGAATACTGCCTTTGACGCTGTTTTGGATAGGGTACACCCGACAGCCAGTCTGTCAGTTCGAACACACGACCGGATGTTTCGCGGTGCGGGCAAGATTCCGCATCAGAACCTTAAATTTCACGAATCAGCAGTTGTAGCGAATGAATACTGAAACCAACCACGACCAACAAGAAGCACAGACCACGGGTGTCCGTTTGCGTAATGCCCGTGAACAACTCGGACTCAGCCAGCAAGCCGTTGCAGAACGCTTGTGCCTGAAGGTTTCCACCGTTCGTGATATTGAAGAAGATAAGGCGCCTGCTGAACTCGCTTCAACATTCTTGCGTGGTTATATCCGTTCCTACGCTCGCCTCGTGCATATCCCCGAGGAAGAGCTGCTGCCGATGATGGAAAAGCAAGCGCCGGTACGCGCGGCGAAAGTCGCACCGATGCAGACCTTCTCCTTGGGTAAACGTCGCAAAAAACGCGATGGCTGGCTGATGAGCTTTACCTGGCTCGTGCTGTTCGTGGTGGTCGGTTTAACCGTCGCCTGGTGGTGGCAGAACCACAAAGCGCAGCAGGAAGAGATCACCACCATGGCCGATCAGTCCTCCGTTGAGCTGAAAGCGAACGGCAGCGACGCTCAGGATATCCCGCTGAACACCGGCGCGGATGCTAACCAGGCTCCAACAACCGCTGATTCCGCAACAGCACCTGATACCGCGACCGCCGCACCAACGGATGCCGCATCATCTGCGACTACCGCACCAGCAGCGACAGCACAGAATAACGCCGTTGTGGCACCGTCTCAGGCTAACGTCGACGGTACCGTAGCGCAAACCACAACTCCTGCACCACAGACCGCTACGCCGGGCGCACTGCCAACTGACCCGGCTCAGACAACTGCCCCGGTTGCTGATGCTAACGCGCTAGTGATGAACTTCTCCGCCGACTGCTGGCTGGAAGTCACCGACGCTACCGGTAAGAAACTGTTCAGCGGCCTGCAGCGTAAAGGTGGTAACCTGAACCTGAGCGGTCAGGCACCTTACAAACTGAAAATTGGTGCACCGGCCGCAGTACAGATTGAATACCAGGGTAAACCTGTCGATCTGAGCCGCTTTATCAGAACTAACCAGGTTGCGCGCCTGACCGTGAGTGCTGAACAATCACCAGCACAATAACAGACGCGTAATGCGGGAGATTTTTCATGCACAACCAGGCTCCAATTCAACGTAGAAAATCCACACGCATTTACGTTGGGAACGTGCCGATCGGCGATGGGGCTCCTATCGCCGTACAGTCGATGACCAATACGCGCACAACAGACGTTGAAGCGACGGTTAATCAAATTAAGGCGTTAGAACGCGTTGGGGCGGATATCGTTCGCGTATCCGTACCGACGATGGACGCTGCAGAAGCCTTCAAGCTTATCAAACAGCAGGTTAACGTCCCGCTGGTTGCCGATATTCACTTCGACTACCGTATTGCCCTGAAAGTGGCGGAGTACGGCGTTGACTGCCTGCGCATTAACCCGGGTAACATCGGCAACGAAGAGCGTATTCGCATGGTTGTTGACTGCGCTCGCGATAAAAACATCCCTATCCGTATCGGCGTTAACGCCGGGTCGCTGGAAAAAGATCTGCAGGAAAAATACGGCGAGCCTACGCCGCAGGCGCTGCTGGAATCAGCCATGCGTCACGTGGATCACCTCGATCGTCTGAACTTCGATCAGTTTAAAGTCAGCGTGAAAGCGTCAGACGTTTTCCTGGCAGTGGAATCTTATCGCCTGTTGGCGAAACAGATCGATCAACCGCTGCACCTTGGGATCACCGAAGCGGGCGGCCTGCGTAGCGGCTCCGTGAAGTCGGCGATTGGCCTTGGTCTGCTGCTGTCCGAAGGGATCGGCGATACGCTGCGCGTTTCGCTGGCGGCGGATCCGGTTGAAGAGATCAAAGTTGGTTTCGATATTCTGAAATCACTGCGCATCCGCGCGCGCGGGATCAACTTCATCGCCTGTCCAACCTGTTCACGTCAGGAATTTGACGTTATCGGGACGGTCAACGCGCTGGAACAGCGTCTCGAAGATATCATCACCCCGATGGACGTATCGATCATCGGCTGCGTGGTAAACGGCCCTGGCGAAGCGCTGGTGTCGACGCTGGGCGTGACCGGCGGCAACAAAAAAAGCGGCCTGTACGAAGACGGCGTGCGTAAAGACCGCGTTGATAACGACGATATGATTAGCCAGCTTGAAGCAAGAATCCGCGCGAAAGCCTCGGTGCTTGATGAAGCGCGCCGTATCGACGTTCAGCAGGTTGAAAAATAACGAGATGGGAAGCGGCTTGCTTCCTGTGTATGATTGAACCCCAGGCGCTGAACGCGCTGAGGGTTCATTTTTATATATAAAGAGAATTAACGTGGCAAAAAACATTCAAGCCATTCGCGGCATGAACGATTATCTGCCTGGCGAAACCGCCATCTGGCAGCGCATTGAAGGCACACTCAAGCAGGTGCTCGGCAGCTACGGTTATAGCGAAATCCGTTTGCCGATTGTAGAGCAGACCCCGTTGTTCAAACGCGCTATCGGTGAAGTGACCGACGTGGTTGAAAAAGAGATGTATACCTTCGAAGACCGCAATGGCGATAGCCTGACGCTGCGTCCGGAAGGTACTGCGGGCTGTGTACGCGCCGGCATCGAACATGGTCTTCTGTACAATCAGGAGCAGCGTCTGTGGTACATCGGGCCGATGTTCCGCCACGAGCGCCCTCAGAAAGGACGTTATCGCCAGTTCCATCAGCTGGGTTGCGAAGTCTTCGGTCTGCAGGGCCCTGACATCGACGCAGAGCTGATTATGCTGACTGCGCGCTGGTGGCGTGCGCTGGGTATCTCTGAACACGTGAATCTGGAGCTGAACTCCATCGGTTCTCTGGAAGCTCGAGCCAACTACCGTGACGCGCTGGTCGCTTTCCTTGAGCAACACGTTGAAGTGCTGGATGAAGACTGCAAACGTCGTATGTACAGCAACCCGCTGCGCGTGCTGGATTCCAAAAACGCAGACGTTCAGGCGCTGCTGAATGACGCTCCTGCGCTTGGCGACTATCTGGATGAAGAATCCCGTGAGCACTTTGCTGGCCTGTGCGCACAGCTTGATGCTGCCGGTATCGCCTACACCGTTAACCAGCGTCTGGTTCGCGGCCTGGACTACTACAACCGTACCGTTTTCGAATGGGTTACCAACAGCCTCGGCTCGCAGGGTACCGTGTGTGCCGGCGGTCGTTATGATGGTCTGGTTGAGCAGTTAGGCGGCCGCGCTACCCCTGCGGTAGGCTTCGCGATGGGTCTGGAACGTCTTGTTTTATTAGTTCAGGCAGTTAATCCGGAATTTAAAGCAGATCCTGTTGTCGATATATACCTGGTTGCTTCAGGCACCGATACTCAGTCAGCCGCAATGCGTCTGGCAGAACAGGTGCGTGATGCATTACCGGGTGTAAAACTGATGACCAACCACGGCGGCGGCAACTTTAAGAAACAGTTCGCGCGTGCTGATAAATGGGGCGCACGTATTGCCCTGGTTCTGGGTGAGTCAGAAGTTGAGCAAGCCACTGTTGTCGTGAAGGATTTGCGCTCTGGTGAGCAGACAACCGTAACGCAGGAAGGCGTTGCCGCGCATTTGCGCACTATTCTGGGTTAATCTCCAGGACATCATTATCAGGAGAAGGGCTGCGTGGAAATAAATAACGAAAACGATCAGGTTGAGGCGCTTAAAAGCTTCTTTGCTGAAAATGGCAAAGCGCTGGCCGTTGGGGTAATTTTAGGGATCGGTGCGCTGGTTGGCTGGCGTTACTGGAATTCCCATCAGGTAGACTCGGCCCGGGAATCTTCCGCGGCTTACGAAAATGCCGTTTCTTCTCTTAGTTCAGGGAAACCGGAAGCGCTGGCCGCGGCTCAGAAATTTGCCGCAGAGACCAAAAACACCTATGGTGCGTTTGCCTCTCTGGAACTGGCTCAGGTCTTCGTGGACAAAAGCGACCTTGCTCAGGCTGAAAAACAGCTGCAGCAGGGCCTGGCAGCCGCATCTGATGATAATCTGAAATCCGTTATCAGCCTGCGTCTGGCGCGCGTTCAGCTACAGCTGAAGCAGCCTGACGTTGCTCTGAAAACGCTGGAAGGCGTGAAGGGCGAAGGCTGGACGGCAATTGTTGCTGATTTACGCGGGGAAATCCTGCTCAGTAAAGGTGACAAGCAGGGCGCACGTGCGGCGTGGGAAGCTGGCGCTAAGAGCGATGCATCGCCCGCGCTGAGCGAAATGATGCGCATGAAAATTAATAATTTGTCCGTCTGAGAGGGACCCGATGCAATTGCGTAAATTACTTTTGCCAGGACTGCTTTCTGTCACTCTGTTGAGTGGTTGTTCACTGTTTAGCGGCGAAGAAGATGTTGTTAAAATGTCTCCTCTGCCAACCGTAGAAAACCAGTTTACGCCGTCTACCGCATGGGATGTTTCCGTCGGCAGCGGTATCGGTGATTTCTACTCCAACCTGCATCCGGCCTATGCGGACAGCGTGGTTTACGCGGCTGACCGTAAAGGTACCGTGAAAGCGTTGAACGCGGATGACGGGAAAGAAGTGTGGTCCGTTAACCTGGCGGAAAAAGATGGCTGGTTCTCTCGTAAGCCAGCGCTGCTCTCCGGCGGCCTGACCGTTGCCGGTGGCCACGTGTACGTGGGCAGCGAAAAAGCGCAGGTTTATGCGCTGGATGCGGGCGACGGCGCTGTTGTCTGGAAAACCACGGCAGCAGGCGAAGTGCTTTCTCGTCCAACCGTCAGCGATGGCCTGGTTCTGGTTCACACCAGCAACGGTCAGCTGCAGGCGCTGGATGAAAACAGCGGCGTTGTGAAATGGACGGTGAACCTGGATATGCCTGCGCTCTCTCTGCGCGGCGAATCTGCACCGGCTGTTGCTTATGGCGCGGCGATTGTTGGCGGCGATAACGGTCGCGTGAGCGCGGTACTGATGCAGCAGGGTCAAATGATCTGGCAGCAGCGTATTTCTCAGGCTACCGGCTCTACCGAAATCGACCGTCTGAGCGATGTGGATACCACTCCGGTTATCGTGAATGGCGTTGTCTACGCGTTAGCCTACAATGGTAACCTGACGGCGCTGGATCTGCGTAGCGGTCAGATTATGTGGAAACGCGAGCTGGGCTCGGTGAACGACTTCATCGTTGACGGCGACCGTATCTACATCGTTGACCAGAATGACCGTCTGCTGGCGCTGACCACCGACGGTGGCGTGACCCTGTGGACGCAGAGCGATCTGCTGCACCGTCTGCTGACCTCTCCGGCGCTGTATAATGGCAGCCTGGTGGTAGGTGATGCAGAAGGCTACATGCACTGGATTAACCCGGAAGATGGCCGTTTCGTGGCTCAGCAAAAAGTTGACAGCGCGGGCTTCCTGACGGACCCGGTTGTTGCCGACGGTAAACTGCTGATTCAGGCGAAAGACGGTACGGTTTACGCGATTACGCGTTAACACCGGCGTTAATTCAGCAATGGACGGCTCCTGAATGCTCAGGGGCCGTTTGCTATTTATAGATTTTGTCAAAATTTTGAGTATATGAGGCTTTAACATGGTACCTGTGGTCGCGCTTGTCGGGCGCCCTAATGTTGGAAAATCCACGCTTTTTAACCGCCTGACGCGCACTCGTGATGCGCTGGTTGCGGATTTCCCGGGTCTGACTCGTGACCGTAAGTACGGTCGTGCTGAAGTTGAAGGGCGTGAGTTTATCTGTATCGATACCGGCGGTATCGATGGCACGGAAGAGGGCGTGGAAACGCGCATGGCGGAGCAGTCACTGTTGGCGATTGAAGAAGCCGACGTTGTGCTGTTTATGGTTGATGCACGTGCGGGGCTGATGCCTGCGGACGAAGGTATTGCCAAACATCTGCGTGCTCGTGAAAAGCCAACCTTCCTGGTGGCGAACAAAACGGACGGTATTGATCCGGATCAGGCCGTTGCTGACTTCTGGTCGCTGGGCCTTGGTGAAATCCACGCGATTGCGGCCTCTCATGGCCGTGGCGTGACCACCCTGCTGGAAACCGTTCTGCTGCCGTTCGTTGACGACATCAACCCGCCGGAAGAAGTGGATGAAGACGCCGAGTATTGGGCGAAATTCGACGCTGAAAATGGCGAAGGGGTAGAAGAGCCGGAAGACGACTTCAACCCGCAGGATTTGCCAATCAAAATCGCTATCGTCGGTCGCCCGAACGTAGGTAAGTCTACGCTTACTAACCGTATCCTCGGCGAAGACCGCGTGGTGGTTTACGATATGCCGGGCACTACCCGTGACAGTATCTATATCCCGATGGAGCGCGATGAGCGTGAATACGTGCTTATTGATACCGCAGGTGTGCGTAAGCGCGGCAAGGTAACGGATACGGTTGAGAAATTCTCCGTTATCAAAACCCTGCAGGCCATTGAAGATGCTAACGTTTGTCTGCTGGTCATTGATGCTCGTGAAGGTATCTCCGATCAAGACCTGTCGCTGCTGGGCTTTATCCTCAATAGTGGGCGCTCACTTGTTATCGTCGTCAACAAGTGGGACGGCCTGAGCATGGAAGTGAAAGAGCAGGTGAAAGAGACCCTGGACTACCGTCTGGGCTTTATCGACTTTGCTCGCGTACACTTTATCTCCGCGCTGCACGGCAGCGGCGTAGGTAACCTGTTCGAATCTATCCGTGAAGCGTATGACAGCTCGACCCGCCGCGTCGGTACCGCGCTGCTGACCCGCATCATGACCATGGCGACTGAAGATCACCAGCCACCGCTGGTTCGTGGTCGTCGCGTGAAGCTGAAATATGCCCACGCCGGTGGTTATAACCCGCCGATTGTGGTTATCCACGGTAACCAGGTGAAAGACCTGCCGGATTCCTACAAGCGCTATCTGATGAACTACTTCCGCAAATCGCTGGACGTGATGGGTACGCCTATCCGTATTCAGTTCAAGGAAGGCGAGAACCCGTATGCGAACAAACGCAATACGCTGACGCCAACCCAGATGCGTAAGCGTCAGCGTCTGATTCGACACATCAAGAAGAGCAAATAAGCGATTCTTTCAGCGTCGAGTAGCCAAAAACCCGCGGAAGCGGGTTTTTTTATGGTCGCTGTAGGCCGGATAAGCAAAGCGCCATCCGGCGTCAAAGCGCACGTTGCCCGCGCTAAGATTTCCAGCGCGACTGACGATTTACGCTGCAGAAATTGCCGGGTACAAACGTTGGGTCTTTGTCGGCAATAACGTCTGCTTTTACGTTGCCGAAGGTGGTCTGTGTTTTGCCCTTAATACCGTCGTAGAATGCGTTGATGATGTTCTCTTTAAAATTGTCGAGGCGCGGGTGCTGCTGAACCACGGCTTCACGGCTCTCGTCATTAAATTCCTCGTAACCGATACCCAGCACGTCCATTTCTACACCGGCGGTTAACAGCGCAATTTCGGGTGCCATAAATTCCGGTATACCCGGCGTGGTATGCAGCGCTATCGCCGTCCACACTTTATCGATATCGGCAGGTGCCACGCCGTGCCCTTCCAGGAAGGCGCGGGCGGCGTTAGCGCCATCCACTTCAAAACGTTTATCACAGCTGCAGTGCTCATGTGTCAGGCCAATATCATGGAACATGCAGCCGACATACAGCAACTCGTGGTCTACCTTCAGTTCGCGGCGTAAACCGGCCATTGCGCCCCAGTAGTAGACGCGGCTGGAATGATGGAACAGCAGATCGCTTTCGGTATCGCGAATAAATTCAGTGGTTTCGCGGGCCAGTTTGCTGTCGGGAATACGGATGCCTTGCACGTTGATAGTCATATTTTCCTCCTCACGGGTTGTTGAAGGGGAGTTTACAAGGCATTCTGTATGTCATGAATTGTCGTTTTACGACGATTTAAGACATTGCATCGAATCAGGACACCCCCATTTATGAAACGCGTTATTGCCCTTCTTGCCGTGCCTGGCGTTCAGCTATTGGACGTTTCCGGCCCGCTGGATGTCTTTGCTGAGGCTAACCGGATCCTACATCGCGAGGTGTATGAGTTTGCCGTTATCGCGCTGGAGGAGACGACGGTTAGCGCCTCGTCTGGCGTGAAGCTGGTGGCGAACGCGCGATTGGCAGACACAGATGCACTTCAGCCGGATACGTTTTTGCTGGCAGGTGCGCCGGAAGTCTGGCAGCAGACGCTGAACGATGAGCAAATCGCGCGTATCCGTAGACTTTGTGAAAACAGTCGTCGCTATGGCTCCGTCTGTACCGGCGCGTTTCTATTAGCGCAAACGGGGCTGCTGACCCAGCGTAAAATCACCACGCACTGGGCCATGACCTCCCGCTTTATGGCGACGTTTTCAGACGTTGAGGTGGATGCGGATGCACTCTATGTCGCGGACGGCCCGGTCAGAACGGCGGCGGGCGTGACTTCGGGTATGGATTTAGCCATCCGACTGGTGGAAGAGGATTTGGGGCGCGAGGTGGCGCAGGAGATTGCCTGTAATCTGGTGATGTTTTTCCGTCGCCCGGTTAATCAGGGACATTTTATACGCCACAGCGCAGTCTCCACGACCGGTCGCAACGCGTTCCAGGATTTACAGCGCTGGACGCTCGCGAATCTGGCAACGGTGCTGAACCTGCAGGATATGGCCGACCATATTGGTCTGAGTGCTCGTCATCTGGGCCGGCTTTTTCGCCAGGAGATGAATATGGCTGCCGGTGAGTGGCTGGAGGCCGGGCGCATTGACCGCGCGAAAATGCTGCTGGAAAGCGGCACGCTGCCGCTGAAAACCATCGCCAGCCAGTGCGGATATTCCAGCAGCGACGTGCTGCGAAGGGCTTTTATCAAACGCGTCGGCATCACGCCTTCGATGTACCGACGGTTGAATGTGGCCCGGCCGTGGTCAGAATAAATGTACCTAAGCGGTGGCTTATAACGGAGTTTGCTCGCGTAGCTGAAAATTATCACCCAGACTTAAGTCAAAGACATAGTTTGTGCACGCATTGTGCTTTACACTGCGCGCTGCAAAAATTGAGTCAACAAACGATTAAAGTAGGCGGTAAGGTCGATGAACGGAACAATCACAACCTGGTTTAAAGATAAAGGTTTTGGGTTTATCAAAGATGAAAACGGCGATAACCGCTATTTTCATGTGATTAAGGTTGCCAACCCCGATCTGATTAAGAAAGATGCCGCGGTGACCTTCGAACCCACGACGAATAACAAAGGGCTGTCTGCTTATGCGGTGAAGGTCATTCCGGAAAGCAAGCATATCTATATCGCGGGCGAGCGTATCAAGCTCACGTCGATCAAATCCTTCCTGGTTTACAGCGAGGAAGTACCTGCCGATGCCCCGATTGATAAAGAGAATGCGGTGCTGTCCGTGGGGCTTCTGATGAACAGCATCAAGCCGAAATCGGCGGAGAAAAAGGGTGAAATGCGTACGCTGAAGAAGCTGGCGATCACCACTTTCCAGGGCACGACGCTTATCTTCTCAGAAGATGAGATTGATATTGAAGCCACGGTGAAAATGCTGAAGGTCTGAAACCTGTACAGCGTCGAAGAATGAGACTAACCCCAGGAGCGATGTATGAATAATGACATTCCACTGAAGTATTACGATATTGCCGAAGAGTACGCCTCAGAATCAGCCAAGCCCGTCGGTGAGTCTGAGTTGGATGCACTGGCGCATTACTTCCAGCTGCTGTTGACCCGTTTGATGAACAACGAAGAGATCAGCGAAGAAGCGCAGCAGGAGATGGCGACTGAAGCCGGTATCAGCGCCCAGCGCATTGATGAGATTGCCAACTTCCTCAATGAGTGGGGCAACGAGTAATTTGCTACGCCTCTCCGGGGCTTTGCATCCAGCGATCCCAGTCGGGGTTTTCCCCGATGCTTTCGACCAGAAAATCGATAAAACTTCTGACTTTGGGATCCTGGTAATGCCCCGGATGATACAGTGCATACAGGCTGTAATCATTTTCCCGTGTGCTGTATTCCGTCAGTACAGGCACCAGTTCCCCTCTGGCGATTGAATCGCCCAGCATGTAGGTCGGCAGGCTGACAATCCCCTGATGATGCAACGCGGCATGAAGTAGCCCGAGCGTACTGTTCACTTCGATTATGCTCTTCACCTTTAGCGCGCTAAAGCTGCCATTGACGTTCTGATAGCGCCAGTTATCGGAAACATTGGGGTTTATCAGACAGTCTTGTTGCTCAAGATCTTCCAGTCTTTGCGGTATGCCGCACCGCGCAAAATAGTCCCGGCTGGCGCAGTACACCCAGTTAATTTTGCAGATTTTACGCAATGCAAAATTGGTCGGCGGGTGTGCGGTAATCCTAAGGGCTATATCAAAATTTTCTTCGTTAAGATTAACGTTCTGGTCATTTAAATCGACACCGAGCGTGACGTCCGGGTTATCCTGGCGATATTCGCTATAAATTCGCATAAGATGGCAGACGCCGAAGGCAATAGAGCAGGTGACGCGCAGCTTGCCCTGCGGGTGATGGTTGAAGCTGGCGATATTGGCCAACGACTCGTCCAGCTCTTCTAACAGGCGCTGTGCGCGGAACAGCAGATATTGCCCCGGCTCGGTCAGAATTAGGGTACGGGTGGTTCGCTTTAACAGCACGACACCGAGCTGATCCTCAAGCTGGCTGATACTGCGACTCACGGAAGAGGGGGTCAGGTTCAGCTTGTGTGCGGCTGCAGAAAAGCTATTGCATTCCACCACTTTGATAAACGTTTTCAGGTGATGAAAAATGGAATAGTTATCAATTTTTAATTTCGCGAGTGCCGCATTTTTATTTGATGACATCGCTATTCCTTTTTTAACGATTTATAGCCGTGACGGTTTTGAAATTTGAGGCCAATCACAGTAAACATGACTCGACGCCCCATCTATTCGCTATGCGCAATAAAAAACGCCGTCAGCTGCTACCTTACCCGAACGAAGCAGGAAAGAAAAATAGAATCTTTTTATGGTTTAATGCTTTGTTTTTAATGATGTTATTTATTTTTTCATAAAAAGCGAGAGGCTCGTCAATTTTTGCGTTAAATGCAAAGGTATTGTTAGTGATTAACACCGTTCAGACCTTTCTTTATCCCTATCAGATCCCCTACCATTTGTACTGACAGATACATCAATACGGTTTTTTGAGTTTCTATTCTAAATAACACTTATAAATAGGAATGCATATAATGGCTGAGATACTCGAAAATAAATCTAATAATTTATATAAGTCCATTCCCTTTACGAAATATGATGTTGGCTGGGTGATTCTCTGCATTGGTATGGCCATTGGTTCTGGCATCGTTTTTATGCCGGTACAGGTGGGTATTAAAGGGATTTGGGTCTTTATTGTTTCGGTGGCAATTTCATACCCCGCCATTTACATCCTGCAGAGTCTTTATCTGAAAACGCTGTCAGAAACGGATGATTGCCAGGATTACGCCAGCGTCATCACCCAGTATCTGGGAAAAAACTGGGGGATAGGTTTAGGCATTGCCTACTTCCTGATGCTGCTACACGGAATGTTTTCTTACTCGCTGGCGGTAAGTTTTGATAGTGCATCTTATATTCAAACCTTTGGCCTGACGGAAGGACTGCTGTCTGATTCTATCTGGTATGGGCTAATAATTCTGACGGTGTTGGTCTGCATTGCTTCGCAGGGTGAAAAGCTGCTGTTTAAGGTTTCTGGCCCGATGGTGTGCGTAAAGTTCGGTATTATCGTGATGCTGGGTTTGGTGATGGTGCCATACTGGAACTTCAGCAATATCAGCGCATTTCCGCCCGTTCTGGAGTTTATGCGTGACGTTTTCCTGACGCTACCTTTTACGTTATTTTCTATTTTATTTGTACAGATATTAAGCCCAATGAATATCGCGTATCGCAAGATAGAAGCCGATAAACGTATTGCGACTTATCGGGCGATTCGCGCCAATCGAGTGGCCTATATTATTCTGGCCGTCGCGGTACTGTTTTTTGCTTTTTCGTTCACCTTTGCCATTAGCCACGAGCAGGCCGTATCGGCTTTTGAACAGAATATTTCGGCGCTTGCTATTGCAGCTCAGGTTATTCCTGGTTCAGTCGTTAAAGTGATGAGCGCGCTGCTAAATATCTTTGCCATTCTGACGGCGTTTCTTGGTATCTATCTCGGTTTTCAGGAAGCCATCAAGGGGATCGTTGTTAACGTGATTACCCGGTTTATTCCAGAAGAAAAAATTAACCAGAAGGTGCTGCATGTGGCCATCAGCATTGGGGTGATTCTCGGGCTGTGGGTCTGGATCTCCACGCGCTTTTCGATCCTGTTCTTTATGCAACTGGGGAGTCCGCTATTTGGCCTGGTTTCCTGTCTGATCCCTTGCTATCTGGTTTATAAGGTGAAGGTGCTGCATCAGTTCAAAGGGGTAGGTGTCTGGTTCATCATTTTCTTCGGCATCTTGCTGTGCTTATCGCCTTTCTTTAAGTTCTTTGAGTAACGTTCGGTGGTTACGATGTTTTCGCGACCAGGGAAATTAATGAGGTAATCCATGAGTAATCGATCCACATCCGACTTTAACATCAGTACCCAAATCACCCAGCTTGGCCGGGATGCCAGCAAACAGGCGGGGTTCGTGAACGTACCGGTCTATCGCGGCTCGACGGTGATTTTCCCGACGGTAAACGATCTCGAGCATAATCGCGCCGAGTTTAATTACGGCACGATGGGCACGCCGACCATTGCCAGCCTGGAAAATGCCTGGAGCGCGCTGGCGGGCGCGGCGGGTACGGTGCTATCGCCGTCTGGCCTGGGGGCGATTGCGCTATCGCTTTTGACCACCCTGAAAGCGGGCGATCACCTGCTGATGCCCGACAGCGTTTATCGGCCAACCCGCAATTTCTGCGCCGGGATGCTGACCAAAATGGGCATTGAGACCACCTACTATGACCCGCTGATTGGCGCGGAGATTGAGAGCCTGTTCCGGCCCAATACCACCACGCTGTTTCTGGAATCGCCGGGCTCGCAAAGCTTTGAGATTCAGGATGTTCCGGCGATGACCCGCGCGGCGAAAAAGCACAATATTGCCACCATTATCGATAACACCTGGGCGACGCCGATTTTCTTCCGCGCCCACGAACACGGCTGCGACCTGTCGCTGGAAGCGGGGACGAAATACCTCGGTGGGCATTCCGACCTGCTGATGGGGGTGGTGTCGGCTAATGAAAGCTGGTGGCCTAAGCTTCGCCAGACCTACGATCTGATGGCGATGCTGCCCGGCGCCGAAGACTGCTTCCTGGCGCTACGCGGCCTGCGCACCATGCATCTGCGGCTGAAAGAGGCGGAAAAACGCGGTCTGGAGATGGCGCACTGGTTAAGTGAACGCCCTGAAGTGATGAAGGTACTGCACCCGGCGCTACCGGAATGCCCGGGGCATGAACTGTGGAAGCGTGATTTCACCGGTTCATCGGGGCTGTTTTCTTTCGTCCTTAAGTCGGAATTTACCAAAGCGGGCGTGGCGAACATGCTGGATCATATGGGTATTTTCGGCATGGGATATTCGTGGGGCGGCTTTGAAAGCCTGATGATTCCATTCAACTGCGCTGACTATCGTACCGCCACCACCTGGCAGCCGGGGGGGCTGACGCTGCGCATTCAGATTGGCCTCGAAGATATGGATGACCTGAAGACCGATCTGGCCGAAGGTTTTGCCCGATTACGTGCAGTTGTGTAACCCGATACGCCACCGCGGACAATACTTCACGGTGGCGCTTCACGCATAATGGCGCTAAATGTCGTTTTCTTATACGTGAGTCGGAAATTATGAATATTGGATTTATCGGCCTGGGCGCCGTGGTAGAAACCGCCTATCTTCCTGCGCTAGCACGATTGTCATTCCCTATCTCCTCGCTTTGGGGATACGACCTGAATCCGCAGCGCACGCTCCCGGGCGTGAACGCCTGTGTGTCACTGGCTGAGCTGCTGGAAAAACCGCTTGATGTGCTGTTTATCACCACCGTCTCGTTGCAGCATCTGCCCGCGCTCGAGCAGGCGCTGCGTTCTGATATTCCCCGTATCGTGGTGGAGAAACCGGTCGCCGCCACGCTTGCGCAAATTGATAGCCTGCGCCAACGTCTTGCCCATGAAGATAATGCCCGACGCGTGCTGGCGCTGGACCACTGGATGGCTCGCGATGGCGCGTGGTGTCTGGCGCAGGGGAAAATGGATGACCGCTGGCAGCCGGAGGATTCGGCAAGCGTGGCTGCGCCGCTGGTGACTTCGCTGGACGATATTGTCAGCATCGACGGCTTTCTGCTGGAGCCGAGCTGCTTTAATGCCGCAGGCGAGCCTATCGCCCTGAACTTTACCACCGGCGAGCCCGACACCCGTGAGTTTCGCCATCCTGATGGCGTGATTGTCGATATCGGCACCCACGTGCTGGCGATGATGCGTGAGACGGTGCGCTATCTCGGCGGTAGCGATGAAATTCAGCTGGTGGCGGAACAGGTGAAAGACCGGCTGGGGCGGCCTATCGCGCATGGCGATACCGAAACGGCGGAAGGGGAGGCGCACCTCAAAGGCACGCTGGGTCATATTCCGGTTAACCTGTGGCTGAACAAATACGCCGGGCCGGGCGTTGAGCGCAAAGGGATCCGTATTTATCTACGCGACGGGCGCATTATCAGCCAGACTCGTGCCCCCGGGGGTGAAAGCGTGGAGCTGATTGATGGTGATAGCGTGATGCGCTGGACGCGACCGGGTGCCATTTATGCGCACTGTCTCGGAGAGCAAATCCTCGGCAAGCGCAGCCTGTTTTTCCGCGCGCCGGATGAAGTGGCAAAACTCACTCAGCGACGCATGGCGGAAGTGGAGACGCTTTTACGTATCCAGCAGCAGCTACGCGGGGAACACTGAGCGGTGAGTCGTGGTAAAATAGTGGCACAAGAACCGCGTTAAGGAGTCGTCATGGAATTCATCTGCCCAACCTGTCAGGCCTCGCTGGAGGTGCTGGGTAACCAGGCACACTGCGACCACTGCGAGAAAGATTTTACGCTGGAGGCGCGCTGCCCGGAATGCCACAAACCGCTGGAGGTGTTGAAAGCCTGCGGCGCGGTGGACTACTTCTGCCAGAACGGCCACGGCCTGATATCGAAAAAGCGGGTGGAGTGGGTGCCGGTCGGCGAATAATTTTATGGTGGTAGCACGTTTATGCCGGGCGGCGGCTGCGCCTTACCCGGCCTACGTGCGTTTGTGCCCGGTGGTAGGCCTGATAAGCGCAGCGCCATCAGGCATTGGCCTTATCATCGGTCTCTTACAACGCTTTTTTACGCGCTCGCGTTTTCTTCTGTGCGGTGACCGTGCGGATTTCACTTTCTACCCAGCCGTCTGCCAGACGCGTAGTCAGCATTTCTCCCGCCTTCGCCTGCTTCGTTTGCTTCAGCACTTTGCCATCGCTGGCGGTAGTGACGCTGTAGCCACGGGCAAGCGTTGCTAGCGGGCTGACGGCTTCCAGATGTGTAACCGCATTGCCAAAGCGCTCGCGCTGCTCGCTGAGGCGCGCGCGAATATTCTCGGCCAGACGATATTCCAGCTGCTGAATACGCGATTGGGCGCGATGAATGCGCGGCTGCGGGTTTTGCTGGTTCAGACGCTGTAGCGTCCGCTGCTGGCGCTGATTGGCCTGCTTCATCTGGTTTTCCAGCGCCGTGCTCATGCGCTGGCGAAGACGTTCTAGCGTCGTCTGCTGGCGCGCCAGTCGCAGCTGCGGGTGCTGTTGCTGGAGGCGATGGAACATCTGGGTAAAGCGGCGACTGCGGTTGGCAAGATAGTAGTCCATCGCCATGCCGAGACGCTGCTGAGCGGATTGGATCTGACGGACTAACTCCTGCTGATTACGGCTGACGATTTCCGCTGCGGCGGACGGCGTCGGCGCGCGTAGGTCGCCAACGAAATCAGCAATGGTGACGTCGGTTTCATGGCCGACGGCGCTTACCACCGGAATACGGCTGGCAAAAATAGCCCGCGCCACGCGCTCGTCGTTAAAGCTCCATAAATCTTCCAACGAGCCGCCGCCGCGCCCGACGATCAGCACGTCGCATTCGCCGCGGGCGTTGGCCAGCTCAATGGCGCGCACGATTTGCCCCGGCGCATCTTCGCCCTGGACGGCGGTAGGGTAAATCACCACCGGCAGCGACGGATCGCGGCGTTTCAGCACGTGCAGAATATCGTGCAGCGCTGCCCCGGTTTTCGAGGTGATGACCCCAACGCAGTGCGCCGGTGAGGGGAGCGGCTGTTTAAACTGTTGGTCAAAGAGGCCTTCGGCCTGGAGCTTCGCCTTCAGCTGCTCGTATTTCTGCTGCAACAACCCTTCGCCCGCTGGCTGCATGCTCTCGACGATGATTTGATAATCACCGCGCGGTTCGTACAGCGTAATATTGGCGCGGACCAACACCTGTTGCCCATGCTGAGGGCGGAACGTCACGCGGCGGTTGCTGTTGCGGAACATCGCGCAGCGCACCTGGGCGTTATCGTCCTTTAAGGTGAAGTACCAGTGGCCAGAAGAAGGTTGAGTGAAGTTTGAAATCTCGCCGCTAATCCACACCTGGCCCATCTCCTGCTCAAGCAGTAGACGCACCGTCTGGTTAAGGCGGCTAACGGTAAAAATTGAGGGGCTTTGTGAGGATAACATGTGAGCGGGATCAAATTCTAAATCAGCAGGTTATTCAGTCGATAGTAACCTGCCGGGGGGCGATCGCAAGCATTTTTTGCAAAAAAGTGTAGATGCAATCGCTTACGCTCTGTATAATGCCGCGGCAATATTTAATAACCTCCCAGGTGAGATATTGCCCATGCTACGTATCGCAAAAGAAGCCCTGACGTTTGACGACGTCCTCCTCGTTCCCGCTCATT